>JBEDDU010000299.1:0-5257 GCA_041176065.1 Verrucomicrobiota bacterium
CGCCGCAAGGAAGTCCCCGTCATCCTGAAGAAGGGCCTCACCCCGCTCCGCGTCGAATACGTCGAGTTCGCCGGCCAGGAAGTCGTCGTGCTCGGGTACAAGGGCCCGAAGGACAAGGACATCCAGTGGCTCTCCAAGACCAAGGCCAAGGCCGTGAAGGAGAAGGTCTTCATCCCGATCGAGGCCAAGGCCGGCGTCGCCGCGATCTACCGTAACTTCATCGACAAGACCACGCCGCGCGCGATCGGCATCGGTTTCCCGAACGGCCTGAACATCGCCTACAGCGCCGACAACCTCGCCCCTGAGCTCATCTGGGCCGGCAAGTTCATGGATGGCGGCCACCACTGGACCGACCGTGGCGCCGGCAACGAGCCGCCCGCCGGCACGAACGTCATCAAGCTCTCCGACGGTCAGGCCGTCGCCCTCGCCGGCGCCGCCGGCGCGGTCGTCCGCTTCGACCGTGCGAAGGACGAGAAGGAATGGAAGTTCTCGCCGGTGAATCTCGCCGCCGAGTTCAAGGGCTACGACCTCGACAAGGCCGGCAACCCGACCTTCCGCTCCGCCGGCGAAGGCGTGGCGCTCAGCGACGCCTGGGTTCCCTCGGTCGGCGGCGCCAAGCCCGCGCTGACCCGCACCCTCAAGGCGACCGGCGAAAAGCCGCTCGTCATCACCCTTGCCCGCGACCTCGCGATCACCGGTCCGGCCGACGGCGCCGTCGAACTCGCCGGCGGCCTGCTCGTCCGCTCGGTTTCTGGTCCGGCTCTTCAGGCCGACGCCGCCGCCAAGACCCTCACGCTCACCCTGAAGCCCGGCGAGACCGCCGTGCTCGGTTACTCCTACCGCTAATCCTCCACGGAACCCCTTAACATGAAGCAGCTCTCCCTCCTCCTCGCGGTCGCCGGCCTCGCCGTCACCGCTTCCGCCGCTCCGGCCAAGGCGCCGAACTCCGGCAAGCTCGCCACCGTCGACGCGGTCCGTGCCGCCGAATCCCGCCAGCCTGAGTTCTACGAACGCGTCGAGATCCCCACGCCGGCCGGCGAGGTCTGCGAGGTCTCCTCGATCGCGCTCCTCCCGGGCAAGAAGGTCGCCATCGGCACCCGCCGCGGCGACGTGTGGGTCGCCGAAGGCGCCTACGAGGCCGACGTCTCCAAGGTCAAATGGACCAAGTTCGCCTCCAACCTGCACGAGCCGCTCGGCATGTTCTGGAAGGACGGCTCGCTCTTCGCCACCCAGCGTCCGGAGCACACCCGCATGACGGACAAGGACGGCGACGGCCGCGCCGACAGCTTCGATACGATCTGCTCCAAGTGGGGCATCAGCGGCGACTACCATGAATACGCCTTCGGTTCGGATCCCGACAAGAACGGCGACGTCTGGATGGTCCTCTGCCTGACCGGCTCCTTCCACGCGCACTCTCCGTGGCGCGGCTGGGCGGCGAAGATCACGCCCGAGGGCAAGTTCATCCCCGTCGCTTCCGGCATCCGCTCCCCGGGCGGCATCGGTCACAACGACAAGGGCGACTTCTTCTACACCGACAACCAGGGCGTGTGGAACGGTTCCTCTTCGCTCAAGTGGCTGCGCCCCGGATCCTTCCAGGGCAACCCCACCGGCAACAAGTCGGCCCCGCTCCTGGGCTTCCCCGCGCCGCCTGAGCCCACCAGCGGTTCGCGCATCCTCGCCGAACGCCTCAAGTTTCCTGAGTTCGTGCCCCCGGCCGTCGTCTTCCCGCACGGTAAGGTCGGCAACTCTCCCTCCGGCGTCTCCTGCGACATGACCAAGGGCAAGTTCGGTCCGTGGGAAGGCCAGATGCTCGTCGGCGAGCAGACCGCCTCGCAGGTCCAGCGCGTCAACCTCGAGCAGGTGAACGGCCTCTACCAGGGCGCCGTGTTCCACTTCCTCGGCGGTTTCGAAGCCGGCCTGATCCCGGTCCGCATGGACCAGGAAGACGGCACGCTCTTCATCGGCGGCTCCAACCGCGGTTGGGGTTCGCGCGGTTCGAAGACCTTCACCTTCGAGCGCGTGCGCTTCAAGGGCAAGGTGCCCTTCGAGATGCATGACATCTCCGCCCGCGCCGACGGCTTCGAAGTCACCTTCACCCAGCCGGTGGACGCCGCCGCGGCCGCCGACGTGAAGAACTACGCGATGGATACCTTCACGTACATCTACCAGTCGAGCTACGGCAGCCCCGAGGTCGACCAGACCACCCCGACCGTGAAGTCCGCCACCGTCTCCGCCGACGGACTCAAGGTGCGCCTCGTCGTCGACGGACTCGTCCGCGGCCACATCCATCACCTCGTGCTCGGCGACATCAAGGCCAAGTCCGGCGATGCGCTCTGGCACAGCGAAGGTTGGTATACGCTGAACGAGATCCCGGCCGCGAAGTAAGCTGGAGCAGGGCCAGGGCTAGGGCTTGGGCCAGGCTGATTGAAGAGGGCGCCGACCGGCGCCCTTTTTCTTTGGGTAGGGTCGGGACCGCGTCACGACATAGCTGAATCTGGGTAGGGCCGGTCATCCTTGGCCGGCCGCTACCTCAAGGTCGTTCGCCAGATGGTGAACGCAGGGTAGGGGCGTGGCTACGCCGCGCCCGTTTGTGGGAAGGGGAGGGCATGACGTAGTCCTGCCCCTACCTTATCGACCACCATGCGGCGGCCGCGGATGCGATCGATGCAAACTATGTCGTGACGCGGTCCCGACCCTACCAATTGCAAACTAGGGCAGCACGCGGTGCTGCCCCTACCTCGAGACCCTAATGCTCCGAAGTGGTCATATCAGCGAGGGGAACGCGGTTGCCACATCGGGCAGGCTAGGGGAGAACCATCATACCCCTTCCCCCGCCATGAACATCACCTGGATTGATTGGGTCATCGTCGCTGTCTCGATCCTGATCTGCTTCGTCCCCGCGCTCTTCCTCGCCAAGCGCTCGAGCGGCAGCACCGCCGAGTTCTTCGCCTCCGGCCGCTCGGTGCCGTGGTGGCTCGCCGGCCTGTCGATGGTGGCGACCACGTTCTCGTCCGACACCCCGAACTGGGTGACCGAGCAGGTCCGCAAATACGGCGTCGCCGGTAACTGGCAGTGGTGGGCCTTCGTGCTCACCGGCGTCGCTACCGTCTTCTTCTTCGCCCGTCTCTGGCGCCGCTCGGGCGTCATGACCGACCTCGAGTTCTACGAGCACCGCTATTCCGGCACCGCCGCCTCGGTCGTGCGCGGCTTCCGCGCCGTCTACCTCGGCCTCTTCTTCAACTGCTTCATCATGGGCATGGTGACCCTCGCCGCGTGCAAGATCGCCAACATCCTCTTCGGCATGCCGGCCTGGCAGACCATCGTCGTCTGCGGCGTCCTGAACGTCGTCTTCGCCGCCCACTCCGGTCTCTGGGGCGTGCTGGTCATCGACATGGTGCAGTTCTTCATCAAGATGACCGCCGTCTTCGCGGCTGCCTGGTTCTCGCTCGTCGAAGTCGGCGAGCGCCTCGTCGGCAAGGGCGCGGGCGGCTGGGCTGGTCTGAAGGCCCTCGTGTCCAAGCTCTCGACCCAGCAGGTGGTCACCACCGAGGGCGTGCCGGTGATGTCGGTGTCGGACGGCAAGGGTCAGCCGATCCTGGACATGCTCCCCAACTTCACGATGCCGGAGCTGGCGCTGATGATCTTCATCCTGCCGATCGCCATCAGCTGGTGGGCCAACTGGTATCCCGGTTCCGAGCCCGGCGGCGGTTCGTACATCGCCCAGCGCATGCTCGCGTCGAAATCCGAGAAGGACTCCCTCGGCGGCACGCTCTTCTTCAACATCGCCCACTACGTGCTGCGTCCGTGGCCGTGGATCATCACCGCGTTGTGCTCGATCATCATCTATCCCGACCTCGCGGCCATCAAGTCGGCCTTCCCGGCCGCGGACCCGGACCTCATCGGTCATGACTCCGCCTTCCCGGCCATGCTCATGTTCCTGCCGGTCGGTTTCGTCGGACTGATGATCGGCGGCCTCATCGCGGCGAACTCCTCGACGATCCTGACGCACCTCAACTGGGGCTCGTCGTATCTCGTGCACGACTTCTACCGTCGCTTCGTGAAGGCGGACGCCTCCGAGTCCCACTACGTGAACGTCGGCCGGCTCTCGACCGTCCTGCTCTACGTCGTCGCGGCCGTGCTCAGCCTGTACATGACCTCCGCGCAGGCGGCCTTCCAGGTCCTGCTTTCGATCGGCGCCGGCACGGGCCTGCTCTACATCGCCCGCTGGTTCTGGTGGCGCGTCTCCGCTTGGTGCGAAGTCGTCGCCATGGTGATGTCGCTCGTGACCGCCGTGGGCGTCCCGATGGCCCTGCCGCAGGCGGATTTCGCCACCACGACCCTCTGGCAGGTCGGCCTCACGACCATCGCCTGGCTCGTCACCGCCTACGTCGGTCCGCAGACGGACCGCGCGACCCTGATTTCTTTCTGTCAGAAGGTGAAGCCCGCCGGCCCCGGTTGGACGGACATCCGCGCCGAAGCCGGCGTGACCGATGCCGAGATCGCCCAGGAGAATCGCGTGGGCTCCGCCTTCGTGGGCTGGCTCGCCGGTTGCGGGCTGATCTGGGGCTCGCTCTTCGCCATCGGCAACTTCCTCTACGCCTCGGGCGACCCCCAGCGCCTGACCATGGCTTGGATCCTCACCGCCGTCACCGTCGTCAGCGGTTACGTCCTGCTCAAGGTCACGCGGGAGATGTGGGTGGATAGCGGAAGCAAGTAGAGGGCTGAATTGAATCAGGGCTAGGGCTAGGGCTAGGGACAGGCCGATGACTGGTAGGGGCAGCACCGCGTCACCACATAGGTGCAAAGGTGCAAACCGGCCTACGGCCTGTGCAAAGGTTAGGTGTTGGCGGTTAGCGGTTGGCGGTTGGGAGCACATCAGAGGCGAAGCCGCCGATACAGGTGGCGGGTGGCAGTCTCGGGTGGCAGGTGGCGGGAGCTTTGAACTCAAAGGGCAACCGGAGACCGGATAGGATGCTGCGGGAGATCCCTTTTCGGGTCTCAGGTCTCGGCTATCAGGTGTCTGGTGCTGGTGTTCGGGTTCGGGTGCGGGCATCGGGAGATGCATTCACTAACCGCCAACCGCTAGCCGCTAACCGCTAACACCATTGCCTCTATTCAAAACTAAACTCTCCGTCAGTCGATTCGGCCGGGGAAGGGTCGCCGGCGAGGATGGTGCGGACGAAGAGGTCGCGGTGCTCAGGGCAGGGGCCGTGGGCGCGGAGGGCTTCGACATGCTCCGGCGTGCCGTAACCTTTGT
>JBEDDU010000300.1:0-3434 GCA_041176065.1 Verrucomicrobiota bacterium
CCCTCCTCCGCCGCCGCCTCCGCACCCCCTTCTCCGCCATGAGACTCCGCGAACGCCTCGAGTCCCTCGGCGGCGCGGGCGAAGGCCTGCCCACGTTCTTCGTGCTGCCGGCCTACGGCGACTGCGTCCGCCTGAGCGGACCCGAGTTCCATGGCGACATCGGCGTGCGCATCGCCGGCGACGACTCCGGCCCGGCCGGCGTCGATGGCCGCATGAACGAAGTCACCTTCGACTTCCGCGCCGCGGACAAAGCGGTCGTGCAGGCGATCGTGACCGGCCTCGGGCCGGAGGTGCGCGAAGAAAAAGTCCGCCGCCCCAAGCAGGAAGTCCAGGGCCACCTCATCCCCGGCCACCAGCCCAACGTGGGGCACTTCCTCGCCTGGGCCGCGCGCATGCCCAGCATGTCGGACCATGTCATCCTCGAGTCGGCGGTCGACGCGGGCTTCGCGTGCGAGTTCGACTGCTTCGAACACGTCCACGCCGCGATGCACGCGCTCGACTTCCTGCGCATGGTGCGGATGGACGGCGGCATCGGCGGCGCCTGCGACGGCGACGAGGTCCCGCCGCACCTGCGCCACCCGACGCGCCAGGGGCTGACGGGGCGCTCCGCCATCGTGGTGACCCACGCGGGCCGCAAGCTCCGGCTCGACGCGACGATCGACACCAAGGCGAATCCGGCGGGCCTGCGCCTGCGGATCCATTTCGGGTGGTCGGCGCAGCTCGGGCGCTACCTGATCGGCTGGGTCAGCGACCTGCCGCCGAAGGCTCAGTGATCTTCGTGCCGCTGCATCCGTTCACCCCAGGCGAAGAACATCATCGAAGCAAGGAAGACGGCGTGGATGATCGTCTGCCACATGATGACCTTCTCATGGGCGGGCGTGAGCGTCTTATCGCCGGCCGCGGAGGTGATGTCGATGAAGCTCTTGAGCAGATGGATGGCCGAGATGCTGGCCAGGCTGCCGGCGAGCTTCACCTTGAGGGTGTTGGCGTTGATGTGGTCGAGCCAGTCGGGGCGATCGCCGTTGTCGCCGAAATCGATGCGCGAGACGAAGGTCACGTAGCCGCCGACGACGACCATGTTGACGAGGTTGGCCACCATCGAGATGTCCACCAGGGACAGGATGCCGAGCATGATGCTGCTCTCGGTGGCGGTCGCGAAGCCATGGAGGAGATGCAGGAGTTCCTGCACGCTCTTCCAGGCGTAGGCGATGGCCGCGAAGATCAGCGCCACGTAGATCGGCGCCTGCACCCAGCGGCTGGCGAAGATGAAATATTCCAGCCCGTGCTCGAGCTTCTGCGCGATGCCCTCGTCCTTGGAGTCGTTGGCCATGGCGGGAGATTTGCCATTCCCGGCCGACCGTCAAGCCGCCGAAATACCAAGGCCGTTACAAGAAAGGCGCAGCAGAGGAATGGCGGAGGGGCATCTTCCTCCGGCCAACTGGCCAACGGTTCAACCGGTCGACTTCGCCTCCGTCAGACTCCCGCGCTCGCCGCGGCGTCGCCCAGCGGATTCGCGTTCGGGTCGCGCAGGTAAGCGTCGGCCTTGGCCGAGACGATCACGCCGTAATTGATGGTGCCGAGCCAGCCGGACATGATGATGCCGACGCTGCCGGCGTGGTAGAAGCCGCCGACCTGCTCGGGGAGGGCCATCGAGACCTTGAGGCCTTCGAACTTGGTGCCGAAGGAGGTGCCGCCGACGTGACGGACGTAACGCTGGACGGTGCGCGGGGTCGCGGCTTCGGCGTGGTCGACCTTGGAACGGATGTCGGGGATGAACTTCTCGAGGCCCTTGAAGGACTCCTCGATGACGCGCGCCTTGTGTGTCGCGTAATCGGCGTCGGACAGTCCGGCCCAGTCTTCGAACTTCTGGTTCACGGAGGTCACGATCGCGTAGCGCGGGGTCTTCGTGTGCGGACGGGTGTCCGGATAGTAGACCGAGTAGGTGCGCGAGGTGGTATGGAAGTCGACGAGCTCGTGGCTCGAGAACGGCTTGGCCTCGGAGGTGAACACGAGGTCGCCGATGTGCGGGATGGTCTCGCCCTCGCGCACGCCCATGTATACCTGGCAGGAAGAGGTGTTCACGCGGACCTTGCGGGCTTCCTCGAGGAACGGGGTCTCGAAGGCTTCTTCGCCGCCCATCTTCAGGACGGTGTCCTTGATGTTGGCGTTGGAGACGACGGTGGAGCAGGCGACCTCGGCTCCTTCGCCCTCGCGCGTGCCGCGGAGCTTCACGCCCACGACGCGACGGCGGCCGGAGGCGTCTTTCTCGACGTGGACCTTCTCGACCAGCACGTTGCGGCGGATGTCGACGCCGTTGGCCTTCATCTCGGCGGTCATGAGGTTGATCATGGTGTCCGTGCCGCCCTGGAAGATGAACACGCCCTTCGACATGAAGTTCGAGAAGACGATGCCGAAAGTGATCGCGGGGTCGTCGAGGGTGGAGCCGTTGGCGTAGGCGATCGGCTCGAGGAGCAGGCGCTGGACATCGGGGCGGCCGGGGAAGAACTGCTCGAAGAGCTGCCGCGTGGTGCGCGGGTCGTTGTCGTAGTAGTTCATCTCGCGCAGATGCGCGAAGAAGGCCTCGACGGTCTCAGGCGCCAGTTTGAACTGCTCGATCAGGATGCGCGTGAAGTCGGCGCGGTCGAAGGTCGTGCGGACGTCGAAGTCAGGGTTGATGAACCGGACGTCGTGGAGCTGGTGGATGCGGTCCGAGATCTCCTTGGTCCAGTAGCGACGGGTGGACTTGATCATCCCGTGAGGGAAGCCATGCAGGGAGATGTCGAAGACGTGGCCGCCGACGCGCTTGAAGTAGGTGGCCAGTCCGCCGAGCTGGTAGTGGTGCTCGAGGAGCAGCACCTTGCGGCCGAACTTCGCGAGGTTGTTCGCCGCGGTCATCCCGCCGAGGCCGGCGCCGATGACGACGGCGTCATAACGAGGGAGGAGATTGTCGAACGGCGAGGGCATTGCGAAAGAAGATGAAGTAGGACGAAGCAGGGGTTAAGGGGAAGTCGAAAGCGGTCAAACCGCCCCGCGACTACTTCCCGGCGACCGTCAGCGCCCAGCCGTCCCGACCCTTGGCCAGGCGGACCTTCCGTCCGAAGAGCTTCGAGAGCACGGCGGGCTTGAGGACCTCATCCATCTTGCCGGCGGCCAGGGCCGACCCGTTGCGCAGCAGCAAAGCGTGGGTGAAGGTCGGCAGGATCTCCTCGACGTGGTGGGTGACGAACACGATGGCCAGACCGGGCGTCAGCTTCGGCAGACGCTTCACGAGGGCGAGGAACTCCGCGCGCGCGACCGGGTCGAGGCCGGCGCAGGATTCGTCGAGGATGAGCAACGCGGGATCGGAAGCCAGGGCGCGGGCGATGAGCACGCGCTGGCGTTCTCCCTGCGAGAGATGTCCCCACGGTCGCTTCGCGAGTCCGCTGACCTTGAGC
>JBEDDU010000301.1:0-10430 GCA_041176065.1 Verrucomicrobiota bacterium
GGCCGGGACCTCGATCCGGAGGCCCTTTTGCAGCGCGACGGGCTGGCCTGAGCCCGCCCACCCCCGCTAGGTGCCCTGAATCCCGCAATAATCGGGCAACGGAGGCTTATTCCCCTTGCACAAGGGCCTGTTTTCCTATGCGTAAGGCCTTTACAGATGAATCTCCGTAACATCGCAGTCATTGCTCACGTCGACCATGGCAAAACGACCCTGACCGACCGTCTCCTCTACCAGTCCGGCATGTTCCGCACCGAGGACCTCGACAAGCTCGCCGGCGGCCAGCACGGCCTGATCATGGACTCGGGCGACCTCGAGCGCGAACGCGGCATCACGATCACCGCCAAGAACTGCGCGATCAAGTGGACCGACCCCCGCGACCAGAAGGAATATAAGATCAACCTGATCGACACCCCGGGCCACGCCGACTTCGGCGGCGAAGTCGAACGCGTGCTCAACATGGCCGACGGCTGCCTCCTCGTCGTCGACTCCTTCGAAGGCCCGATGCCCCAGACCCGCTTCGTGCTCTCCAAGGCGCTCGCCCTCGGCCTGAAGCCCATCGTCGTCATCAACAAGATCGACAAGCCGTCCGCCCGTCCGGACGCCGTCGTCAACGAAGTCTTCGACCTCCTCGTCGCCCTCGACGCGCCGGAGTCCGCCCTCGACTTCCCGATCGTCTACGCTTCCGGCCGCGAAGGCTGGGGCACCCTCGACCGCGCCAAGACCGTCGAAGGCCAGCGTCCGAAGGACCTGATGGACCTCTTCTACACCATCGTCGACAAGATCCCCGAGCCGTACGCCGAAGGTTCCTCCCGCGGCGCCGCCGCCGGCTTCAAGACCCGCGCCGAGGCGCTCGCCAATCCGCTCCAGATCATGGTGACGGCCATCCTTTATTCCGACTACGTCGGCCGTATCGCGGTCGGCCGCGTGACCGCCGGCAAGGTCTCCCCGGGCATGCCGGTGATGATGGTCACCCGTAACGGCGAGCAGCACAAGCAGCGCGTCCTCGAAGTCGAAGTCTTCGAGGCCCTCGGCCGCGTCAAGGCCCAGGAGGTCACCGCCGGCGACATCTGCGCCGTCATCGGCCTCGACCACGTCGAGATCGGCGCGACCATCACCGACATCGAGAACCCCCGTCCGATGCCCCCCGTCAAGGTCGACGAGCCCACCGTGACCATGGCCTTCCGCGTCAACGATTCGCCCTTCGCCGGTCGCGACGGCAAGTTCGTCACCGGCCGCCAGGTCGGCGAACGCCTCGTCAAGGAGCTCGAGAAGAACGTCGCCCTCCGCGTCGACCGCGAAGCCGGCGCCGACGCCTGGAAGGTCTCGGGCCGCGGCCTGATGCACCTCGGCGTGCTCATCGAGACCATGCGTCGCGAAGGCTACGAACTCTCCGTCGGCAAGCCCGAGGTGATCATGAAGACCATCGACGGCGTGCTCTGCGAGCCCGTCGAGACCCTCGCGGTCGACTGCCCCGAGGCCTCCCAGAGCGACGTGATGTCCCTGGTCCTCGGCCGTCGCGGCGAACTCCGCTCGATGGACGCCAAGGCCGGCACCAGCGGCTGGATCCACATGGAATTCAAGGTCCCGTCCCGCGCCCTCTTCGGCCTGCGCACCCTGATGCTCACCACCACCCGGGGCGAAGCCGTCATGTATCACAACCTCCTCGGTTACGAGCCCGTCAAGGGCGAGGCCCCGCGTCGCGCCGCCGGCGTGATGATCGGTGGCGAATCCGGTCCGGTGACCGCCTACTCCCTCGACCGTCTGTATGACCGCGGCGACTTCTTCGTGAAGCCGGCCGACGAGATCTATCAGGGCCAGATCGTGGGCGAGCACTGCAAGGAGAACGACCTCGAGATCAACCTCGTCATCAGCAAGAAGCTCTCGAACGTGCGCGCCGCCGGTTCCGACGACGCCGCCAAGATCAAGCCCACCCGCCAGATGTCCCTTGAGGCCTGCCTCGAATACATCGAGTCCGACGAGCTGGTCGAGATCACGCCGAACTTCATCCGCATGCGCAAGCGCTGGCTGACGGAGAACGAGCGCAAGCGTAACTCGTAAGCCGTCCGCTCAGCCCGCGAGGGTCAGCTGAAACCGATGACCGCCATCCGCCAGGATGGCGGTTTTCATTTGCCAGCGTGCCGAGGGGAGGCGCGCGGCCACCTTCTCCGGCCATTCCACGATCACGTTCCAAGGCGACTTCGCCAGGTCCCAGATGAGCAGGTCGTCGAAGGCCTCCGGACGCGTCAGCCGATAGGCATCGACATGGAAGACCTGCCGCTTGCCCTCGTAGACGTTGAGCAGCGCGAAGGACGGGCTGGTGATGTCGCCCGTCACGCCCAAGCCGCGGACCAGTCCGCGGACGAAGGTGGTCTTGCCCGCGCCGAGGTCGCCCTCGAGCGCCAGCACGGTGTCCGGCGGCAGCAGGGCCGCGAACGCCTCGGCGGCCCGCTCGGTCTCTTCGCCCGAACGGGTGACGAGTCCGGCGGTCCAGGTCGCGAGTGCGGCGGGAGAGCCCATGGGCGCAGTCTTTGGTTTTAGGTCGTCTATGCAAGTGTGCTTACGCCACCCGCATCTGGAGGCCTAGCATGTTTAGCTCTGGGGGACGAATGCGGTGTCAGTTCGAAACGAATTGGCACGTTGGGCGAAAACATGAGAATAATAGGCAACTAATGAGCTTCGAATTATTGAAACCTAGAAAAAGTCCCGCCGTGAAGGGCGAAAACTTCGCCACGTCAGCGATTAAATTAGGCGATATGCCGCACGCCGAAACGCTCCTCATAAATCTGCATGCCTGGTCCGAGCGGGAGATCGAGATGCATTGGAAAAATGAAATCAAAGAATGCCTGAGTGGAGAACGGGAGAAAGGCTGTATCGTCACTGGTTTGGCAAAGAAAAATGGCCTCATCTATCCGTCGGAGTGGTGGCTAATTTACCCAAGGAATGGGGCTTTTTATTTCCAATATCAATTGATGGTCGATCAGAGTCCGATGAGCTGGGGGGCTCCGAGCACATGGTGGAAAAATGTGCCTGAATATGAGGATGGCCCCTCGACATGGGTTGTTTCAAAGGATGACCTGCATGATTGGAATGACGGCAGGGGTGAGGCTATCTGATGACCAAAAAACAAAAGACCCGGCCGCGTGGCCGGGTCTGTCAGGCGGACCGTGACTTCGCTTACGAGACGATGCCGAGGGGCTTGATGGTCTTCCAGCCGCCGCGGGTGAAGTCGGGGCACTGGATCGGCATGCTGCCGTCCTTCACCGAGCGGGCGGAGATCTCGAGGATCGAGGACCAATCCGCGGCGTCGTAGACGGTCATGTCCGGGGTGATGCCCTGGCGCAGGCAATCGAGCATGCGGTAGTTCATCACGAAATCCATGCCGCCGTGGCCGCCGATCTTCTTGCCGAGTTCGCCGATCTTCCTGATGAGCGGGTGCTGGTTCTCCTTCATGAACTTGGTCAGCTTTTCCTTCTCGAAGGTCCACTCGTGGCTGTTGTATTTGGCCTTCGGGTCGAGGATCGGGTGCTTGTTGTCGGCGTCGACGGCCAGACGGGCGGGGTAGCCGAAGAACGTGGCCTGGGTGCCGCAGAGGGCGTTGATGCGCGAGTAGGGGCGGGGGCTCACGACGTCGTGCTGGATCATGATGGTGCGGCCGAGCTGCGTCTTGATGATCGAGGTGTTCATGTCGCCGCAGACGAACTTCTCGTCCTTGTGCTTGCCCTTGTTCGGCTGGTGCTTGTCGCGGAACTGGGTGAGGTTGAACTCCGGCGAGGAGACGGAGACGACGAACTTGAACGCGTCACCGCGGCCGATGTTCAGGTACTGCGCCACCGGGCCGAGGCCGTGCGTGGGGTACAGGTTGCCGTCCATGAAGCGGTGGTAGTCGCGGCGCCAGTCGCCCTCGCTGCCCAGCGCCCAGAGGACGCCGCCGGCGAGATTGTGGATGTAGGCGCACTCGGCGTGCTTGAGGTCGCCGAAGAAGCCCTGGCGGGCGAGGTTCAGGACGAAGAGCTCTTCTTCGCCGTAGCAGCAGTTCTCGATGATCGCGCAATGGCGCTGGGTCTTCTCGGACATGTCCACGAGCTGCCAGCATTCGTCGACGGTGACGGCGGCGGAGACTTCGATGAAGACGTGCTTGCCGTGCTCCATGGCCTTGAGGGCCATCGGGACGTGCCATTCCCACGGGGTGGAGACGTAGACGACGTCGATGTCATCGCGGGCGATCAGCTTCTCCCAGGCGTTCTCGTCGCCGAAGTACGTCGCGGGTTCCTTGCCGGTCTTCTTCTTGACGTTCTCGGCGGCGCCCTTGGCCCGCTGTTCGACGATGTCGCAGACGGCGACGACTTCCGCGAAGGGGATGTTGGCGGCGGAGTTCACGTGGCCGCGGCCGCGGTTGAGGCCGATGAAGCCGCAACGGACCTTCTCGGTCGGCTTGGTGGTCAGATCCCAGACGGGCTTGTTGCCGGCCGGGCGGGGACGCGTGACGGAGATGTCGGTCGCGCCGAGGAGCTTGAGGTCGCGAGGGTCGGGCTTGGCTTCGGCGGACGGCACGGCGCTGAGGCCGAGGCCGAGGCCCGCGAGGGCGCCGAGTTTGAGGAAGTCGCGACGGTTAGGGGATTCGGGGAGGTTCATGGAGGGGAAGGTTTTAGCGGTGGGCGGTTAGCGGTGGGTGAAAGCGAGGACATGAGGGCCGGAGGGCCTGTGGTCACGAGGAAATGATGCCGAGATTATGTCGGGGTAAGGTCAGGAGACGATGGGGAGGGGTTTGAGGGCCTTCCAGCCGCCGCGGGTGAAATCGGGATACGCGACGGGGATGCTGCCGTCACGCACGGAACGGTCGGAGAGGTCGAGGAGCGCGGACCATGAGGCGGCATCGTAGACGGTGAGGTCCGGGGTGATGCCCTGGCGCACGCAGTCGAGGAAGCGGTAGTTCATCACATGGTCCATGCCGCCGTGGCCGCCGACCTTCTTGGCGTCGGCGAGCAGTTTGGTGAGCAGCGGGTGCCGGTTGGCCTCCATGAACTTCTTGAGCTTCTCGCCTTCGTAAGCCCAAGAGTGGCTGTTCCGCTTTTCTTTCGGGTCGAGCAGCGGGCTTTCATTGTCGGCGGAGACCGCCAGGCGGTTCGGATAGCCGGCGAAGGTGGCCAGCGAGCCGCTCAGCAGGTTGATGCGTGAATACGGACGCGGGCTCGTGTTGTCATGCTGCACGACGATCGTACGGCCGAGCTCGGTCTTCACGATCGTGGTGCTCATGTCGCCGGTGACGAAGGTTTCGTCTTTCGAGCGGTCGCGATCAGGCTTCAGGCGTTCGCGCAGCTGGGTGAGACCGAACTCCGGCGACGAGACCGAGACGGCGAACTTGAACGCATCGCCTCGTCCCACGCCCATGTATTGGGCGATGGTGCCGAGGCCGTGGGTGGGGTAGAGGTTGCCCTGGAGAAGGGTCGAATAGCGGCGACGCCAGTCGCGGGCGGCATCGAGGAAGCTCGCGCCGGGCTTGCCGCGCTGGTCATGGATGTAGGCGCACTCGCCATGCTTGAGGTCGCCGAAGAAGCCTTGTCGCTGGAGGTTCAGGACGAAGAGCTCCTCTTCGCCGTAGCAGCAGTTCTCGAGGATCGGGCAATGACGCTGATATTTCTCGGAGGCGTCGACGATGTCCCAGCATTCGTCGACCGTCAGGCCGCAGTTCACTTCGACGAAGGCATGCTTGCCCAGCTCCATCGCGCGGATGGCCATCGGTTTGTGCCATTCCCAAGGGGTGGCGACATACACGACGTCGATATCGTCGCGCGCGACGAGTTTCTCCCAGGCGTTTTCGTCGCCGCTGTAGAGAGCCGGCGTCTTGCCGGTCTTCTTGCGGACGATCTCGGCCTGGGCCCGCGCTCGTTCGTCCAGGATGTCGCCGAGCGCGACGATTTCCACGAAGGGCGTGGCCACGCAGGAGGCGACGTGGGCGCGGCCGCGATTGAGGCCGATGATGCCGACGCGGATCTTGTCCTGCGGTTTCGTCGTGAGGTCCCAGACCGGCTTGTTGCCGGCCGGGCGCGGACGGATCGCGCCCATCTCCGCGGCGAGGCGGCGCGTCAGTTGCGCCGGGTCGGGCTTAGCCTCCGCGGAAGGAAGCGCGGCGAGTCCCAGACCCAGGCCGGCGAGGGCGCTGTGCTTGAGGAAATCTCGGCGACTGCCGTGTGCAGGGGAGCTCATGGGGCGTGAGCGGGGTGCCATCACGACAGCAAAGGCCGGCCGTGGTTGCAACGGATTTGGCCGCCCGGCCTCGTCAAATCACCAACTTATGAAGCCTTGGGCTCCTTTAATCCCGAACACCGCCAGGTTACGCACGGTATGGGCCATAAAACAGGGGAGCAGGGAACGATCCGGATTCAGCGGATTGAAACGCACGACGTAGAGCCAGAGCGACGTGATGAACGCGAAGACGGCGTTCAGCTTTCCTTCGGTCGTGCTGAGGTCGAAATTATGGATGAGCGCGAAGACCAGCGAGCCGATGATCATCAGCGCGAGCAGTTTTCGTCCGACGAGTTCGCCCGGGGCGACGAAGCCGCGGAACAAGGCCTCCTCGACGACGGAGGCGCCGAGCAGCTGGAAGAGGAAGACCGCAGGCAGGATGCTCTGCTGGTCGGTCAGTCCCATGCGCTTCTCGACCGCGGCTTCCGCGACGGTGATCAGCAGCGCGCCGGCGCCGGCGGCGAAGTAGGCGGCGGTCGGCGCGTAGGTCGTGCCGGGCCAGAACTTCTCGGGCTCGCCGCTGAGGCGACGCTTGCGACGTTCGCGCGACCAGGCGACGAGCACGAACAGCCCGAGCAGGCAGTAGAGCAGTCCTTTGGCGGCGGTGAGGTCCATGAGATCAGCGGACGCCGAGCACCCAGGCCCGGTAGGCGGGCGAGGCGTGGTCGGCGGCGAAAGCCAGCCACTGCGGGACGGCGTAAGGATGGCGGGCGTGCACCCAGGCTTCGAGGTCGGCGCCCTTGCTGGCCGCGTATTTGAAGGTCACGCGGTATTCCTCCTCGTTCTCGACCTTGCCTTCCCAGATGTAGTGGGAGCGGGTCGGTCCGTCGACCTGCGCGCAGGCGGCCAGTCCGGCCGCGACCGCGTCGGCGGCGAGGCGGTCCGCTTCCTCGCGCGAGGGCAGGGTGGTCAGGGCGATGGCGACGGCCTCAGTCATGCCCTTCGCTGTCGCCCTTCAGGTAGCGGTCGGTGATGATCTCGATGAGCATGTCGCGGGCCTCCTTCACGGAGTCGACGTGCACGTAGAAGTTGCGGTCCTCGGGCGACACCATGCCCCATTCCTGGAAGGTCTCCATGTTGACCACGTTCTTCCAGAAGGGGGAGCCGAAGAGCAGGATCGGGAACTGCTTCTTGGTCTTGCGCGTCTGGATGAGCGTGAGCATCTCGAACAGCTCGTCGAAGGTGCCGAACCCGCCGGGGAAGGCCACGAGGGCCTTGGCGAGGTAGAGGAACCAATATTTGCGGACGAAGAAGTAGTGGAACTCCAGGTCGAGCTCCGGCGTGACGTAAGGGTTGTGCTCCTGCTCGAAGGGCAGGGAGATGCCCAGGCCGACGGAACGGCCGCCGGCTTCGTGCGCGCCGCGGTTGGCGGCTTCCATGATGCCGGGTCCGGCGCCGGAGCAGACGAGGAAGCGCTGCCATTCCGGGAGCTGGAGCGACCACTTGGTCATCTCGAAGGCGAGCTCGCGGCAGGCCTCGTAATAGGCCGAGCTGCGCAGGTCGATCTCGGCGACGCGCACGCGGTGCGCGCACTCGGCGTCGTCGCACTTGCCGCTCGCGGCGAAGGCCTTGGCCTCCTCGAGGCGCCGGCGCGCGACGTCCGGGGGCAGGGTGCGGGCCGAGCCGAACATCACGACGGTGTTCCGGACGTTGTGCTTCTTGAAGCGCAGGTGGGGCTCGGTCATCTCCGTCAGCACGCGGATGCTCCGGGCCTGGGGGCTGCCCATGAACTCGGGGTTGAGGTAGGCCTTGGGCGGGGTGGGCCTCAGTTTGCCTTTTTCCGGGGTCATGGGCCTATCCTCCGCCGCGCCCGGGCACCTGCAAGCCGGGAAGCGTGGGGCTTGACACCCTCGGGGCGGTGCCCTTGGCTATCTTCTTTAAAGCCATGCAACCCACCTACCGTCCGTCCAAGATCGCCCGCGCCCGCAAGTGCGGTTTCCGCGCCCGTTCCAAGACCCCCGGTGGCCGCAAGGTCCTGGCCAAGCGCCGCGCCATCGGCCGCAAGCGCCTCGGCGCTTCCTAAGCCCCATGCGTCTCCCGCGGGAGCGTCGAATTCGCGCCTCGGCCGAGTTCAACCGCCTCCGCCAAGAAGGCTCGCGACTCGATTGCGGGCCTTTTCTTTTGAACTTCCGGCCGACCGGTGAGCCCGGTCCGGCCCGCTTCGCGGTGATCGCCGCGAAGAAGAACCTGCCGTTGGCCGTGGACCGTAACCGGGCCAAGCGCCTGGCACGGGAACTCTTCCGCACGGATGCGGCCGCCTTCCCCGCAGGGTGGGAGGTCGTGTTGGTCATCCGTTCGGGCATGCTGAAACGCTCCCTGGCCGAGCTGCGCAAGGTCTACGCCGCCGCGGCCGCCCGCATCACGGCTCCTAAGTCCGGTCCGGCCGCATGAGCGAACCGCGTCCCTCCGTGCTCGCCCGGCTCGCGCTGGCCTGCGTGCGTTTCTACCAGCGTTTCCTCTCGAAGCCGCTCCATCTGATCCCGGGTTCGGGCTGCCGTTTTCATCCGACCTGCTCGTGCTATGCGGCTACGGCGCTCGCGCGCTTCGGTTTTTTCAAGGGCGGGTGGATGGGCTTCCGGCGGATCTGCCGTTGCCACCCTTGGGGTGGTTCGGGCGTCGATGAAGTGCCCGAGCGTTGAAGTGCCCCGTAGCTGCGGTTTAATAATCTCGCCCTTTCTCAGCGTTGTGCAGTGTTCTAGTGACGTGAAACAGTTGTTTTTGAAGGCCCTGGGTTCGCGTCAGGGCGGAACCCTGCTCCTGGCATCCAGTTATGTCCTCCTGGGTTCGTTGCTTCGCCTCGGTTTCCTTTTCGCCTCGGCCGCCGACGTCTCCTGGGGCTGGCCGACTTTCGTCGCTTTGTTCCTAGGGCTCATCTTCGACCTGGCGATGGCCTGGCTGCTGACCCTGCCGTTCGGCCTGCTCAGCGCGATCTGGCCTTCGTCCTGGTCGGCTTCCCGCTGGCTCCGCCTGCCTTTGCGCGCGGCCTGGCTCTTCGGTGCCTGCCTCTTCGTGTTCTGGAAGATCTCCGAAATCCTCTTCTGGGAGGAGTTCGGCGTCCGCTTCAACTTCATCGCGGTCGATTACCTCGTCTACACGACGGAGGTCGTGAAGAACATCCGCGAGTCCTATAACCTGCCGCTGATCATCGCCGTCGTCTTAGCGGTCGCGACGGGTCTCTTCCTGGCCTGGCGTAAGCTCGGATTCGTCCGCCGCTGGGAAGAGGGCGCCGCCGCCGACGTCTCGTCCCGCTGGCGCGACTTCGCGGCGCTCCTTTCGCCTCTGCTGGTGTTCCTCCTCGTCGCCTACTTCGTCGGCCGTCGCGACCTCAAGGACGCCAGCGCCGCGCGTTCCTCGGTCGCCGAGCGCCTGACGGCCGGCCTGCGCCACATGGGCGACCTGCAACCGGGCTGGGCGAACAGCTACGACACCGAGCTGGCGAAGAACGGCGAATACGCCTTCCTAGCCGCCTTCTGGGCCAATCAGCTGGAGTGGCAGCGCTTCTATCCGTCGCGTCCTGACGCCGTCGAGAAGCTGCGCGCCGCGCTCCTGTCGCAGGGCGGCGAAGCCGCTTCCGCCGATCCGCGCGACATCACCCGCCGCATCAAGCCGGCCGCTCCGGCCCGCAAGTGGAACGTCATCCAGATCACGATCGAGAGCCTGAGCGCGGAATACCTCGGCTGCTACGGCTCGCCGGCATACCAGCCCCTGAAGCTCACCCCCAATCTCGACCGCATCTCGCGCGAGTCGCTCTGGTTCTCGCGCTGCTACGCCGGCGGCACCCGCACGGTCCGCGGCATGGAGGCGCTTTCGCTCTCGATCCCGCCGATCCCGGGACAGTCGGTCCTGCGTCGGGCCGGTTGCGAGAACCTCACGACCCTCGGTTCGGTCCTGCGCACGAAGGGTTACGAGACGGCCTTCCTTTATGGCGGAGACGGGTTCTTCGACAACATGAACTACTTCTTCGAGTCGAACGGCTACGACGTCGTGGACCTGCCGCGTCAGCTCGCCCGGGGCAAGCAGCCGACGTTCGCCAACGCCTGGGGCGCCTGCGACGAAGACGCGTTCGCGTGGTCGCTCGAGGAGGCCGACCGCGCGCATGCCGCCGGCAAACCTTTCCATCATTTCGTGATGACGACCTCGAACCACCGTCCGTATACGTGGCCGGCCGGCAAGATCGACCCGAAGCT
>JBEDDU010000302.1:0-2505 GCA_041176065.1 Verrucomicrobiota bacterium
GACCGCGACGGTGTCCTTGCCGGCCGTGACGAGATCAGGAACGACGGGCTTGCGGCGGAGCACGACCGTGAGCGGGCCGGGCCAGAGCGCAGCGAGCTGCGCCAGGCGCGGATCGGGCTCGGCCACTTCGGCGAGCGCGGCCTGATCGAGGACGTGCACGATGAGCGGATCCAGGAGCGGGCGGCCCTTGATCGCAAAGACCTGTGCGAGCGCCGACGGGTTGGTCGCGTCGGCCGCGAGACCGTAGACCGTCTCGGTCGGCAGGGCCACGCAGGCGCCGGCGCGCAGCAGCTCGGCCGCGCGCGCGAGGTCGGCGGGAGCGGCGGTCAGGAAGCTGGAGGCGGGCGGAGACAAGGGAGACGGAAATCTACGGAACGGCCGGCGGGAGTCCCGACCTATTTACCTCGGGTCGCCGACGGGGGCAACCTCCCAGACCGGGCAACAAAAAGGCCGCCTGAAGAGGCGGCCCGGGGAAATCGTCGCGCGGACGATTACTTCATCGTGATCATATTGCGGGCGCGCTTCACGGCCTTGGCAATATGACGCTGCTGGCGGGCGGTGAGGCCGGTCAGCTTACGGGGCAGGATCTTGCCCGTCTCGGTGACGTAGCGCGACAGGGCCTCGGGTTCGGTGAAATCGAAGTCGAGGGGGTTGCGGGAGCGCTTGAGCTTACCTTCGGTGGTCATGGGAGGTTTGGAAGTAAGGGACGGAGGCCTGAGGGCAAGGAGAAATGGGCAGGAGCGGAGCTCCAGGGCAAGGGCCAGGGCTAGAGTCAGGGCTAGAATGGCCATAAAAAGGCCTATTGTGCCTTTTTTCTTAAAATACCCAGCCCTAGCCCTGCCCCGAGCCCTAGCCCTGATCAGGCTCTTTTGACCGCGATCAGGAACTCCTTGTTGCCGTCCCCGCCTTCGATGGGCGAAAGGATGACCCCGAGGACCTGGGCGCCCGGCAGGCCTTGGGCGGCGGCGGTCAGGCCGTCGACCACCCGGGCATGGATGGCCGGGTCCTTGATGACCCCGCGGGCCTTGTCGGCTTCGGCCTTGGTCGCCTCGAACTGCGGCTTGATGAGCGCGACGAGGTGACCGCCCTTCCCTACCCGCTGCCACGCGATCGGCAGGATCAGCCCGAGCGAGATGAACGAAAGGTCCATGACCACGATGCCGTAGGTCGCGTGCGGCAGCTCCACGTTATTGATCTCGCGCGCGTTGAACTTCTCGAGGTTCTTGATGCGCGGATCGTTGCGCAGCTTGGAGTGGAGCTGCGCCGTGCCGACGTCGACGCAGGTCATGCTGACGACCCCGCGTTGCAGCAGGCAGTCGGTGAAACCGCCGGTGGACGCGCCGACGTCGAGTCCGTGCAGGCCTTCGACGAGGATCTTGAAATGGTCGAGCGCGCCTTCGAGCTTCTCGCCGCCGCGGGAGACGAAGCGCGGAGGCTGGTCGACGGTGAGCACCGCGTCCTCCGGGAAAGACTGGGACGGCTTCTGGACGACCGCGTCAGGGCCGGAGCGGACCTTGCCGGCGAGGATGAGGGCCTGGGCGACCGAGCGGGACGGGGCGAGCGAAAGCTTCAGCAGCAATTCGTCCGCGCGCATCCTGCCGGGCTTCGCGGCCATCGGTCAGTCAAGGAAGCCCGTGAGGGGCGAGGTCGGCTCGGCCTGGTCGGAACCGACGCCCAGGCCGGCTTCGCGGGCGGAACGGCCGGCTTCGACGGCGAGGCGGAAAGCCCGGGCCATCGCGACAGGGTCGCCCGAAGAAGCGATGGCGGTGTTCACCAGGACCGCGTCGGCGCCCATCTCGAGGGCCTCGGCGGCGTGGGAAGGCGCGCCCAGGCCGGCGTCGACGATGACCGGCACGCGGGCCTGTTCGATGATGATGCGGAGGAAGTCACGGGACAGCAGGCCACGGTTGGAACCGATCGGCGCGCCGAGCGGCATGACCGCGGCCGCACCGGCTTCCTCGAGGCGCTTGGCGAGGACGGGGTCGGCGTGGATGTAAGGCAGGACGGTGAAGCCCTTCTTCACCAGTTCGCGGCAGGCCTCGAGGGTCTCGACCGGATCGGGCATGAGATACTTCGGGTCCGGATGGATCTCGAGCTTCAGCCACGAAGTCCCGAGCGCCTCGCGGGCGAGCTCGGCGGCGAAGACCGCCTCCTTGGCCGTGCGCACGCCGGAAGTGTTCGGCAGGATGAGATGCTTCTGCGGATCGAGCGCGGAAAGGATGCCGTCGTCCTTGGCGCCGAAGCGTACGCGCTTGATGGCCATCGTCACCACCTCGGCGCCGCAGGCGTCGAGCACGGCGCGGAGCTGCGCGGCGGAGGCGTACTTGCCCGTGCCCGTGAGGAGGCGCGAGGCGAAGGTGCGGTCGGCGATACGGAGCGAGGACATCGGTGCCTGCACAATCCGAGACTCCTCGGCCTTGTCCAGCCCTCGCCTCCGGAAACCTAGCCGGCGACCGCTTCGACCAACGTTTTCGCGGCGAAAACCGGGTCGGCGGCCAACGCGAC
>JBEDDU010000303.1:0-3553 GCA_041176065.1 Verrucomicrobiota bacterium
TCTGCCCTCGATTCAGTCCTCGATTCAGCCATCAATTCAGCCCTCCACTCTGCACCAAACCATGTCCACCGCCCCCTTCCCCCTCTCCGGACTGGCCGACGAAGCCGCTGACGACATCGACGGCCAGATCGCGGCGCACCAGGCCCTCGGCTGGTCGGCCATCGAACTCCGCCTCCTCAACGGTAAGCAGTTCTCCGGGCCGGCCGTGAGCGACGACGACTTCAAGCGGGCCGTCGACAAGATCGAAGCCGCGGGCATGCGGGTCAGCAGCTACGCGTCCGCCATCGGCAACTGGAGCCGGCCCATCACGGGCGACTTCGCCACCGACCTCGCCGACCTCAAGGTCCTGATCCCGCGCATGCAGCGCACCCGCACGAAGTTCGTCCGCACGATGAGCTGGGTCCGCGGCGACGTCTCCGAAGACGCCTGGCGCGACGAAGGCGTCCGCCGCTACCAGGAGATGGCCAAGCTCGCCGCCGACGGCGGCATCATGCTCCTGCACGAGAACTGCGAAGGCTGGGGCGGCCTTTCCGGCACGCACGCCCGTCGCTTCATCGAAAGCGTCGACCATCCCAGCGTCCGCTACCTCTTCGACATCGGCAACACGGTGTCCTACGGCCAGGAGACCATGCCCTTCTACCGAGAGATCCTGCCCTACGTGGAATACGTCCACATCAAGGACTGCCGGCGCAACCCGGAGGGCGGCAAGAGCAGCGCGTTCACCTACGCCGGCGAAGGCGACGCTCTCGTCCGTGAGATCCTCACCGACCTCATCGCCCGCGGCTACAAGGCGGGCGTCTCGATCGAGCCGCACGTGGCCAGCATCGTCCACCTCGGCGAAGGCACCAAGGCCTCGCCCCAGGAACGCTTCGACTCCTACGTCCGCTACGGACGCGGCCTGGAGAAGCTCCTCGCCGGCATCGTCGGCGGCGCGAAGTGATTTGGCTGGCGCTCCGCCCCCGACCGCTCCTCCTTTCTGCGCATGTCCTCCGAACCGACTCCTCCCTTCGACGGCCCCCAGCTGGGCGACACGGTCGAAGGCCTCACGCTCATCGCGGTCGGCATCCGGGATACGTTCACCGAAGTCCTCCCCGCGCACCGTGAGGCCTTCACGCTGCTCAACGAATGGATGAGCGGCATCCGTCTCTATGAGCTCGAGGACGCCCTCGACCTCGACGCCAACTTCTGGGACGAGCTCCTCGACTGCGACTACGAGGTCGGCGAAGGCGAGATCGACGGCGACAAACCCGGCGAGATGGTGACCATCTACGACGTCTGGGCCGACGAAAAGCAGGCCGAGGCCTGCCTCGACAAGCTCTGCGCCCGGCTGGAAGAACTGAAAGCCATGGCGACGGACCTCCTGCCGCCCGGCCTGCACAACGCCGCGAAGTCGCACCAGACGCCGACCGAGACGCTCAAGCTGATCGCTCAGCTGTCGGACTAAGCGTTACTTCTTCTTCGCCTTGGCCTTAGCGGCGGGGCTCTTCTTGATCAGCTGCACGGGGACGTCGTTCTTGAGGTCTTCGCCGGGCGTGCTCCGTCCGCGAGCGATGATCTTCTCGAGCTCAGCCTTCATGGCCGCGACGCGTTCAGGAAACTGGGCTTGCAGGTTGGTCTTCTCGCCGGGGTCTTTGGACAGGTCGTAGAGCTGCACGGGCGGCAGGCCGGCCTCCTCAGGACCTGGCTTAGGCGAGCTCCAACCGCCCGAACCGGCGCTGAGGCAGAGCTTCCACGGTCCGTCACGGAAAGCAAAGCTGCCGTTGATGGACTGGCTGACGATGCCCTGGCGGACCGTCGGCTTCTCGCCGCGCAGGACCGGCAGGAAACTCACGCTGTCCTCGCCCATCGTCGCAGGGACGGCGGCGCCGGTGATCTCGGCGAAGGTCGCGAGGAAATCGATCTGGCCGACGAGCGCGTCACTGACACCCGGCTTCACCTTGGCCGGCCAGCGCACGAGGAACGGCACGCGATGGCCGCCTTCGTAGAGGTCGGCCTTATGGCCGCGGAAGACATGGCTCGGCTCATGACCGGCCTTCTGGAGTTCACCGATGTTCGCCGCGGGCGAGCAGCCGTTGTCCGAGGTGAAGATGACCAGGGTGTTTTCGGCCAAGCCCTGCTTATCCAATGCCGCGAGCAGACGGCCGACGTCATGGTCGACCTGTTTGACGAAGTCCGCGTAAGGATTGATCCCGCTCGAACCTTGGAACTCCTTGGTCGGCACGATCGGCGTGTGCGGGGCGTTCAGCGGAACGTAGGCGAAGAACGGCTTGGCGGGGTCGGCCTTCTGCTGGCCTTCGATGAAGGCGATCGTCTGGTCGACGACCGAAGGCATCACGTCGACGGCCTCGAACTTCGGGCCGGCGGGACCCGTGCGCAGCCAGGTCTTGGTCGCGCTCGGGATCTCGGTCGTGCGGCGGTCCTTGATCCAGACGAACGGCGGCATGTCGAGCGAGGCGCTGATGCCGAAGAAGGTATCGAAACCGTGGTCGACCGGCCCCCCGACGATATCGCCGGCGTAATCGATCTTGGCGGCGTCCTTCGGGCTCTTCGAGAAATCACCGCCGTCATCGGCCAGGCCGCCGCCGGCGAGAGGGAAACTCATCCCGAGATGCCACTTGCCGAAACAGCCGGTCGCATAGCCCTGTTGCTTCAGCAGACCAGCGAGCGTCAGGCGGTCCTTGGCGATGAGCGGAGGAGAGAAGCCGCCGAGCACGCCGTTCTGCAGGCGCGTGCGCCAGTGGTAGCGCCCCGTCAGCAGGCTGTAGCGCGTCGGCGTGCAGACGCCCGACGAGGTATGTCCGTCCGTGAACCGGAGCCCGGCCTTGGCCAGGGCGTCGAGATGAGGAGTGGCGATCTTGCTCTGCGGGTTGTTGGCCGAGAGGTCGCCGAAGCCTTGGTCGTCGGCGAGGATGACGATGATGTTAGGCCGATCGGCGGCGAGCGCGGTCAGGCACATCAGCCAGCCGCATAAAAGGGTAAGGCGCATGGTGGGGTGACCTTTTATTAGGCCGCAGGTTCCTTGCCCGCAACCCTTGCGTCGGCCCTATCTTGTTTGCCTCCGGCCAGCCCCTCCCCTATCCCCTGACCTCTCTCTATGTCGTCCCTCCTCGGCCTCTCTTTCATCGGTTTCGCCCGCGGCCAGTCCCGCACCGCGCCTTACCGCGCCACCAACCCCGCCACGGCGACCGCCCTGGAGCCGGATTTCTTCCCGGCGACCGCCGCCGAAGCCGACCAGGCCGGTGATCTCGCCGCCCAGGCGACCCCGGTCCTGGCCGCCCTCTCCGGTCAGAAGAAGGCCGCCTTCCTGCGCGACATCGCGAGCCGCATCGAAGCCGCCACGCCCGCCCTCGTCGCCCGCGCGACGCAGGAGACCGGACTCCCCGAAGCCCGCTGCCAGGGTGAGATCGGACGCACGATGGGCCAGCTGCGACTCTTCGCCGACCTCGTCGAGAAAGGCGATTGGATCGACGCCCGCATCGAGACCGCGAACCCGGACCGCAAGCCCCTGCCCAAGCCCGACCACCGCTCGCTGCTCCGTCCCGTCGGCCCCGTC
>JBEDDU010000304.1:0-5054 GCA_041176065.1 Verrucomicrobiota bacterium
TGCCCATGGAAATCGGCGTCATCAACGGCCCCAACCTCGACCGACTCGGCAAGCGCGAGCCGGAGGTCTACGGCACCCAGACGCTCGGCGACCTCGAGAAGCTCATCGAGAAGCACGCCAAGGCCGCCGGCGCGAAGACCCGCTTCTTCCAGTCCAACCACGAAGGCGAGATCATCGACACGATCGCGAAGTGGGCCGACAAGGGCGTGAAGTTCCTGGTGATCAATCCGGGAGGCCACACCCACGTCTCGGTCGCCCTCCGCGATTCCATCGCCGGCAGCGGCATGCGCGCCGTCGAGGTGCACATCTCGAATATCTACAAGCGCGAGGAATTCCGCCATAAGTCCGTCACGGCCTCCGCCTGCGAAGGCGTGATCACCGGACTGGGCTTCGAAGGCTACCTGCTCGCGGTCGACTTCCTGGTCGCCAAGGCCGCGGCCAAGCCGGCCAAGGCCGCCAAGGCGAAGAAGAAGTAAGCGGGGTGCTGAGTTGAGGACTGAGTAGAGGACGGCGTTGAGGCCTGAATTGAGGGCTGAGTGGATAGCATGTCCAACCCTGCCTGCAGGCAGCGGCGGATCAGGCGACCGACTCGACCCGAGGGACCTTATGCAGCGGGGGCGAAACGGGAGAGATTACACTCCGGACGGAGAGCTGTGCCCTCGCACAGGTAGGAAGCCATCTCGTCGGCCATGAGCGGAGCCCAGACGGTGCCGCGCGGCCCGAGTCCGCCGAACAGATGCGTGCGCGGCTGCTGTGGGTGCGTGCCCATGAACGGGTGATTGTCCGAGGTGCACGGACGGACGCCGGCGATGTGCGCGGTGACCTCGACCTGCACCTCCTGCGCGAAATAGCTGCGGAAGCGGCGGATGAGCTTTTCCTTCTGCGGCTCGGTGGGAGCCTCGTCCAGCTGATCCCACTGCCAATTGGTACCGGTGCGCCAGACGCCCTGCCCCAGCGGCAAGGCCCAGCCTTCGCGGTTCAGGATGTAAGGCTTGTCGGCGACGGAGGTGCGTAAGGTCAGGGCTTCGCCCTTCGCCGGCTGCCACGGGAGATACTTGAACGGGCCGCGCTGAGCGGACCTATAGCCGTCACAATAGACGATGGCGCCGGCGCGGAGGGCGCGCCATGCGACGCCTTCGGCATCGGCCACCGCCTCGGCAGGATCGAACGCGGCTTCGGTGAGGCTGCCGTCGGCCAGGAGTTCGGCGCGGATCTCCGCCAAGAGCTTCGGCAGGTCGACCCACGCTCCGTTCATGAGCGCGCCGCCGAACGCATCGGTCAGCCCGGCGTCGAGCTCGCCCTGCGCGGAGGTCACGCGTTCGATGAAAGGCCGGCAGCTCACGCATTCGGTACGCTTGAGCCCTTTGCCCCGCTGCTCCTCGTCGACGAACATCCGGTAGACCTGGGTCGGACGGAAGACGCCGCGTGCCGTGAGACGCTCCTTCGCCGCGGCGAAGAGTTCAGGGTAGTCCTTGGTCAGGGTGAAACGTCGTCCGGTCAGCGGGGTCATCAGGCCGGCGGCGACCTGCGAGGAGGCGGACTTCCAACCATCGTCGACGACGTGGACCTTGCGGCCACGACGGCGCAGTTCCTGGGCGAGCAAAGAGCCCGCCAGGCCTTGGCCGATGATCAAAAAATCAACCTGCATCACCGGAAGGAGACGCAGGTCGAGGGAAGGTCAACTTTCGGCGGTCTTTTGTCAGAAACCGACGGCGTTCTTGGTGCCCTGCTTGGTCACGATCTTCTCGTCGGTCCAGACGGCGACGCCGCGCTTGACCTCGACCAGGGTGAGCTGGAACACGAAGGAGCTCTGGCGGGTGCTGCCGGCGTTGGAGCGGTCTTCGAGGATCTTGCCCTTCAGCACGTATTCGGCCTTGGGACGCGCCGAGCTGTCGGCGGCAGGCTCGCTATCCAGCAAGGTCACACGGCCGGCGTTGACGAGCGGGACGGTGATCTTGGAGAGCAGCAAGGCGGTGTCGAAGTTGTCGGCGGTGTCGTTGGTGATCGTACCCAGCTGGAGGACGGGCGCGCCCTTGGAGAAGGACGACGACGAGACCATCGACTGGAGCATCTGCGAACCCGCGGTGGCGAAGTCCTGGATGTTCACCTTGTCGAGGCTGACCACGAGTTCGCGGCCCTGCGGGTCCTTGTAGGTCGCAGGCGTGCCGCAACCGACGATGAAGACGGCGCAGGCGAGGAGGAAGAGCTTGTTCATGGGAGGAAGGTTCAGCGGGTGATGAGGCGGAGGCGGCACTCGGCGGACGACGCCTTGAGCGCGGTCGCGGTGATGGTGGTGAGGGCGCCGGGTTCGAGCGGGGTGACGATCCAGTTCGGCTGGCTTTCGGTCACGGTGCCGTCGGCGGCGAGCCACTCGAAGCTGACGTTGATGGTCTGACGCAGGTAGGAGCCGTTGCGGAGGTCGAACTGGACGCGGGTGTAACCGCCGTCGGTCTTGGACTTACGCGCGGCGAGGAGCTCGATCTTATTACCGATGCGGGCGTCGTTGAGCTGGGTGGTGAAACCGCCCTCAGGACGCGTGGTGGCGTAGTTGACGGCGTCAGGCGGCGTCAGGCCGCGCTCGAGACGATCGCCCGTCTCCAGGACGGTGGAGCAGCCGGCGAGGAAGCCGAGCGCGAGAAGAGGCAGGAGGTTTTTCATGGGACGAGAGGGGTGCAGCGCAGGACGACGGGGAGATTTTCCTGCGTGGACTTGAGGCTTACAAGCAGAACCTTGCCCGCAGGCAGCGTCAGGGAGGCCTCCGGATGGCCGGGGATGCTGAGTTTCTGCCCCGGCTTGGCCTCGAAGCGGGCCACGGAGAAGCGGGCCGGCAGGCTGGACCAATTACGGACATCAGCCTTGGTGGTCCCGACGGTGTAGACGGCGGTGCCGACCTTGGTCGCGATGGACCAAAGCATCGCGCCCGTGCCTCCGTTGCCGTTTCTGGCGGCCTCTTCGGTGGATTGGTTGATCAGATAGCTGGCGGTGGCCTTGACCGCGGCGGAGATGAAGGCCTGGGCTTTGACGCCAGGAAGCGCCGCTTCGAAGTGCTTGGCGATGAGGGCGTCGGGTCGGCTGGCGAGCGGCAGCGCGATGTCCTGCGTATCCAATTTGATCTTCAGATTGTAATTCAGCCCGGAGGGGCGGATCGCCGGCAAAGCGACGCTCACATAGGGCACGCGGGGGGCCACGATGAAGAGCGGGATGTCGACCCGCTGCTGATACCATTCGGGACACATGCCGGTCTCGGCGACGACATAGACGATCGTCCCCTTCCCTTCGACCGCGGGCCCTTCGGCATCCTTGAGGTCCTGTCGGAAGACTTCGTTGGCGCCGTTGAGCTGCGTGGCGGCGAGCAGCTCCTTACGGGCGCGCTCACGGTCCGACGGATCCTGACCGAGACGCAGGAAGAACATGCCTTGAAGCCAGTGACTGAAGGCGTCGTCGTAAGCCCCCTCGGCGGTGAGTCCCGCGAGATTCTCTTCGATCATCCCCAGGCCGTCCCGGGTGCGCGCATCCTGCGAGGCCTTGGCGACGTCGTATTTGTCGTTAGCCTTCGGCTTCACGTAGAGCGCGCCCGTGCCGAAGGCCTGTTGCACGAAGCGTAGACGGGCCATCGCGACGCGGGCGCCGTTAGGGTCGCCTTGCTCGAGGCGGTTCAGTGCTTGGTAGGTGGAAGCGTAGATGCGATCGGCCGGCTTGGGGCGGTAAGCCTCGGCGTAGGCGCTGGTGAACGCCCCCAAGGCCGCGTCCGTGACCGAGAAGCCGGGACGTTCTTCCTCGGCCCGGAAAGCGGCTTCGACCTGTTCGAACAGCTGGCTGCTTTCCTTGAGCTTACCCTGGGCACGCAGCGCCGCGGCGGCGTCGAGATTCCAGACCAAGGCATCCTTCGGCTCATCCGCCGCGAAGTTCTGCGCGACGGTCGCCGCGGTGGCGTAATCCCCTTCCTCCACCGCCACGCGCACGCGAGGACCGCGGTCGACGTAGGTCGCGCAGCCGGTCAGGCCGAGCAGGAGGATGGCGAAAGGGAGACGCACCGGAGACGCCGTCAGACTACCCCGACGGACCCACAAGTAAAGGATGCTCAGGACAAGCCCAGCCAGCGGGCGCCCAGATAGAGCCAGACGGGCGTGACCAGCGGACAGCACAGCATGGTGATGACCGAACAACGCAGGGAGACCATGACCTCGCCCTTGAACATCTCGACAATCAGGAAGGTGAAGATCCCGCAGGGCATGGCGGCTTGGACGAGCATGACCTTGCGCAGGGATTCATCGGCGACGAACTGATGGACCGTCGCCAAGACCAGCAACGGCATGAGCAGCCAGCGCACGGCCATCACGCCGAAAGAGACCGGCGCATCCGAGACCAGCCGGAAATCCTTGATGATCTCATGCAGATAGATGCCGGTCAGCAGCGTCCCGATCGGGATGGCGCAGTCACCGATGACATGGCAGAGGTCGCTGGCGAAGACGATCGGGGCGCTCTTGCCGAAGCCGGCGAAGTTGATGGCCAAGGCCACGAAGAGCGCGACCGTCATCGGCTGGAAGAGCTTCTTCAACCCCTTCCGCAGGGACTCGCCCGAGAGCATCGCGATGCCGACCGTCCAGACCGCGGCCTCGACTCCGACGTTGTGCACCAGCAGCACGCCGACGACGTCGTTATTGAACAACGCCGCGGTGACGGGGATGCCGAGGTAGCCGAAATTATTGACCCCGGCGGAGAAGGCGAAAGTCCGACGCGCCGTGCCGGCGGGGACCTTGAACAAAGCGCCGACCAAGGTCGCGACGGCATAGCCGGTCACGATCATCAGGAAGCCGGCGCCGAGGTAGAGCAGAGCCTGCGAGCCCGAGGCGATCAGCGGATTGCCGCTCACGCGGGAGAAGATCATCGCCGGGAAGAAGACCCAGATGATCATGCGCATCAGCGGCTGGCGGGCGTGCGGGCCCACCCAACCCTGCCGGGCCATGAACCAACCGAGCAGGATCAGCAGCCCGAGACGGGTGATGGCCAGCGCGACGTCGGCGGAGAAGACATTCATGGACGAAGCCGACTAT
>JBEDDU010000305.1:0-8586 GCA_041176065.1 Verrucomicrobiota bacterium
CGACGAGGCCGACGCCCGCAAGGTCGCCGAACGTCATGGCTACACGCTGGAAGTCCGCCACCGCGGCGAAGGCGTCCAGCCCGTGAAGAAGGTCGAGAAGCCGTCCGAGGACGATCCGGCCCTGATGACCCCGCGCCCGCCCGTCGTCTGCGTGCTCGGTCACGTCGACCACGGCAAGACCACCCTCCTCGACTTCTTCCGCAAGACCAACGTGGTCTCGGGCGAAGCCGGCGGCATCACCCAGCACATCGGCGCGTACTCCGTCGCCTACCAGGGCGAGAAGCCGGAATACAAGGGCAAGACCGTCACCTTCCTCGACACCCCCGGCCACGCCGCCTTCGCCAAGATGCGCGAACGCGGCGCCTCGGTGACCGACGTCGCCGTCCTCGTCGTGGCGGCGGACGACGGCTTCATGCCGCAGACCGAGGAAGCCCTCAAGTTCGCCCAGAAGCACGCCAGCGCCATCGTGGCCGCGATCAACAAGGTCGACGCCAAGGGCGCGAACATCGACCGCGTGAAGCAGCAGATGCAGCAGCGCAACATCACCCCGGAAGACTGGGGTGGCGAGACCATCACCAGCCCCGTGTCGGCGCTCAAGGGCACCGGCATGACCGAGCTGCTCGAGTCCATCCTCCTCCAGGCCGAAGTCCTCGACCTCAAGGCCAACGCCAAGTGCCCCGCCCAGGGCGTCGTCATCGAATCCCAGATGGAGACCGGCCGCGGCCCCACCGCCACCGTCATCGTCCAGAAGGGCACCCTCAAGCCCGGCGACTCGTTCGTCTGCGGCGAGACCTGGTGCAAGGTGCGCGCGCTGATGGATGAGCGCGGCAACCGCATGACCTCCGCCGCGCCCGGCGCCCCGGCGCTCGTGCTCGGCTGGGACGCCGTGCCCTCCCCCGGCTCCAAGTTCAAGACCGTCAAGAACGACCGCGAGGCCCGCGAGATCGCCGAAGAGGCCGCCCTCGCCGCCCGCAAGGCCGCCGAAGCCCAGCAGCAGGCGCCCAACACCGGCGCCCGCCCCGGCATGTCGGACCTCGAACGCCTCATGGCGGCCTTGGCCCAGGACAAGGAGAAGATCCTCCGCGTCCTCCTCAAGGCCGACGTCAACGGCACGCTCGAAGCCCTCGAAGGCTGCCTCCGCGACATCAAGTCCGCGAAGGTGCGCCTCGAGGTCGTCGGCGGCTCCGTCGGCCCCGTCACCCAGGGCGACGTCGCCCTGGCCGAAGCCTCCAAGGCCCTCATCGTCGCCTTCGACACCAAGCTCGAGAACGGCGTCCAGCCGCAGCTCAAGCGCACCGGCGTCCGCCTCATCACCCATGACATCATCTACGAGCTGATCACGCTCGTGAAGGAAGCCATGACCGAGCTCCTGGACCCCGAGGTCCGCGAGAACAAGCTCGGCGCCGCCGAGGTGCGCGCCGTCTTCCCGCTCGGCAAGGAGCACAAGGTCGCGGGCTGCATGGTCACCGAAGGCCTCATCCGCCGCGCCGCCAAGGCGCGCGTGGTCCGCGGCGGCAAGATCGTCCACAACGGCCCGGTCGAGACCCTGCGTCGCTTCAAGGACGACGCCTCCGAGGTCAAGGCCGGCTTCGAGTGCGGCATCAAGCTCGGCGGCTACGACGAATACCAGCCCGGCGACGTCATCGAAGCCGTCGAGATGGTCCAGACGCGTCCGGCCCTCTAAGCCACATGTCCCAACGCCAGCTCCGGGTCGCCGAACTCATCCAGCGCGAGGTCTCCTCCGCGCTGCGTCAGACCTGGCCGACCGAAGCCGCGCTGATCACCATCACCGTCGCGAGCGTCTCCCCCGACCTCCGCCAGTGCCGCGTCGGCTACGCCGTCTCGGGCGACGACGCGGAGCGCAAGAAGGCGCGCGCGTTCCTGAAGCGCGTGCGCACGGAGCTCCGCTCGGCCATCGGCGGCATCCTGCAGATGAAGCACACGCCGGACATCCTCTTCGCCGAGGATGACATCACCGGCGGCGTGGCGCGCGTGCAGGCGCTCCTGGACGAGATGGCCCGCAAGGACCGCGCGGCGAATCCGCCCCAGGCCGACTAAGCGGACGGCGGGACGACCTCGGGGAAATCCTTCAGCGCCTCGCGGACGACCGCGGCGCGACGTCGGTCGCGTCCGTCGCTGTCGAGCTCCTGGCCGGCGCGGGCCTGCACGTGGGCGGGCTGGCCTTCGATCATCAGGCGGTCGACGAGGTGGCGGCGTTCTTCCGGCAGGCAGCCCAGGTCGCAGGCGAGCCGCAGGTGCGAAAGCATGTTCATGGCCTCCGAGCTGGTGAGCAGGCGCGCCGAACGCAGCACGCCGAGCGAACGGGCGAGGCGGTCGACGAACTTCTCCCCTTCCTCCTGCGCGAGCCGGCGGCGGGCGTTCCACTCCTGCTCGACGACGTGCTTGATCCAGCCGCCGAGGTGCCTGAGGATCGCATCCTCCGAAAGCCCGAGCGTCTGCTGGTTGGAGATCTGGAAGACGTTGCCGGCGGCCTCGGTCCCTTCGCCGAGCCAGCCGCGCACGGCGAGGCCGTCCTGGTTGAGCGCGCGGGTGACCTTGTCCATGTGGCCGGCGAGGCAGAGGCCCGGCAGGTGCACCATCGCGGAGGCGCGCAGGCCCGTGCCGACGTTGGTGGGGCAGGCGGTGAGGTAGCCGAGGCGGTCCGAGAAGGCCAGCTTGAGCACGCCGCCGAGGGCGTCGTCGAGCTGCTCGGCGATGTGCCAGGTGCCGCGCAGATGCCAGCCGGCCTTGACGACCTGGATGCGCAGGTGGTCCTCTTCGTTGACCATCACGGAGCAGGTCTGGTCGCGGCTGATGACGGCGGCGCCGAGCTTGCCGGCGGCGAGCTCCTTCGAGACCAGGTGGCGTTCCACGAGCACCGCGCGGTCGCGGTCGCCGAGTTCGCCCATGCGGACGACGTGGCCGCGGCGAAACTTCGGCAGCCCTTCGAGCGCGGTGACGCAGCGGTCGGAGATCTCCTTCCGCTGCGGGAGCTTGGCCCAGCCGGGGAACGGCAGGCCTTCGAGGTTGCGCGCGAGGCGGATGCGCGTGCTCAGCACCACGGCCTGCTGGCCGCCGAGGAGGTGGGTGAGCTCGCTTTCCGCGGCGAGGATGTCTTCGACGGACATGGTCAGGAGGCGAGCCGGCGCTCGAGGGCGGCGATTTCGTCGCGCAGGCGCGCGGCGGCTTCGAAGTCTTCGCCGGCGACGGCGGCGGTCATCTCGAGCCGGGCGGCGTCGAGGCGACGGCGCAGCTGGGCGACGGGCACGACGCCGGCGGGCGCGCGGCCGACGTGCGCGGGCTCATGCTGGACCTTGAGGAGCAGGCCGCCGAGGGCTTCTCCGAAGGTCTCCCAGCAGGACGGGCAGCCGAGACGGCCGCGCTTGCGGAAATCGAGGTCGGTGAAGCCGCACTGCGGACAGGTCAGCGTCGGGGCCGGCGTCGGCGCCGCCAGGGCGTCGGCCAGCTGGAAGACGGCCGGATCGGTCGCCCCGCCCTTCTGGGCGCAGGCTTCGCAAAGGTGCACCTTCTTGACCTTGCCGTGGACGACCTGGGAGAGGTGGACCGTGGCGGCCTCCTCGCACAGCGAGCACTGGATCGGCTGGGACATCGCCCATCAGACAACTCGGCCGCGGCCGATTGGCAAGGGCAAGCGGGGAGCGGGGTTTGACTTCATGGCCGGCGGACGCTTGATGGGAGGAAGTCAGATGTCCTCCAAGCCCCGCATCGTCATCACCGGCCTCGGCCTCACCGCCCCCAACGGGAACACCCTGGCGGAGTTCCGGGCCAACCTGCTCGCCGGCAAGGCGCGCATCGCCGTCATCGACGTCCGCCACATGGGGCCGCAGCCGGCCGGGGTGTGCGACTTCGACGCCACCAAGTGGCAGAAACGGAAGGAAATCCGCAACGGCACCCGCGTCGGCTCCATCTCGATCTTCTGCGCGCGCGAGGCGCTGGGCGACTCCGGGCTCGACTGGGACAAGGTCGACAAGTCCCGCGTCGGCGTCTACCTCGGCATCACCGAGCACGGCAACGTCGAGACCGAGAACGAGATCCACAACATCTCCCAGTTCGGCAACGACACCAAGTACTGGACGCACCATCACAACCCCCGCACCGTGGCGAACAACCCGGCCGGCGAGGTCACGATGAACATGGGCATCACCGGCCCGCATTATACCATCGGCGCCGCGTGCGCCGCGGGCAACGCCGGCCTCATCCAAGCCGCCCAGATGCTGCAGCTCGGCGAGGTCGACGTGGCCTTCGCCGGCGGCGTCTCCGAGTCCATCCACACCTTCGGCATCTTCGCCGGCTTCAAGAACCAAGGCGCGCTGGGCGCCCATGAGGACCCGACCAAGGCCTCCCGTCCCTTCGACAAGCACCGCAACGGCATCGTCATCTCCGAAGGCGGCGCCATCTACGTGCTCGAGCGCCTCGACGACGCGCTGGCCCGCGGCGCCCGCATCATCGCCGAGATCGCCGGGTGGTGCATCAACTCCGACGCCACGGACGCCGTGCTTCCCAACCCGGAGCGCCAGACCGAATGCGTCCGGATGGCCCTCCAGCGCGCCGGCATGAAGCCGCAGGACATCCACATCGTCTCCACCCACGCGACCGCCACGGCCTTGGGCGACATCCAGGAGTGCACCGCCCTGCGGACCGTCTTCGCCGACTGCCCGGAGACCCGGATCAACAACACCAAGAGCTTCATCGGCCATTGCATGGGGGCGGCCGGCGCCTTGGAGCTGGCGGGCAACCTGCCCTCCTTCGACGACCACTGGGTCCATCCGACCATCAATATCGAGGAATTGGACCCCGAATGCGCCCTCCCCGGCCTGGTGATCAACCAACCGGTCAAAGTCTCCCGGGTCGACGCCATCCTGAACAACTCCTTCGGCATGCTGGGCATCAATTCCGCCCTCATCGTCAAGAAATATGGGGTTGCCTGACGGGGTCCGGCCGTTTGTAACAATCTCGCTGAAAACATGACCAAGGAAGACATCAAGCAGGTGGTTCTCGACATCATCGCCGACATCGCGCCGGACGAGGATCTGACCGCCGTCAAGCCGGAGGTCCGCCTTCGCGACCAGCTGTCCCTCGACTCGATGGACTTCCTGGACATCGTCATGGAGCTCCGCAAGAAGCACGGCATCGAGGTCCCGGAGGCCGATTACGTCCAACTGGCCTCGCTCGACTCCTGCGCGGAATACCTCCACCCCAAGTTCGAGGCCAAGGGCAAGTAAGCCCCGGCCTGAGCGTCCCCGCAGACCGCCTTCACGGCGGTCTTTTGTTTGGCGGAGCCCCTTTGTCGCCGCCGGCCGGCTTTCTTGATTTGCCGACCTTCGCCCCGTCCCTACGCTGGCTTCCGTGCACCCCGTCCGACGCTTCCTCTTCGCCGCGTTCTCCTTGGCCGCCGCCCTGCCGGCCTCCGCCGAAACCGTCCAGCTTCGCCGCAACGGCAACGCGACGGTCATCGCCTTCGAATACATCACCCAGGACGAGACGACCATCATGGTCAAGCGGCTGGACGCCGACGTGGTGCTGACCTACCGATGGGAGGACCTCGACGCCGAATGGATCAAGCGTAACAACCCCAAGCTCTGGGCCGAACGCGAGCTGATGCTCGAACTGGAAAAGCCGGAGAAGAAGATGGCCGCCAAGGAGGTCGAGGACCCCTTCGCCCAGCAGGCCGTGGCCACCGACAGCAAGTCCCTGGTCAAGAACCTCGTGGTCTCCCTGCAGGACGGCCTCAAGGGCATGTCGCTGACGGCCAACCGCGTCGACATCGTGTGCAATGAGTTCCAGCTGGACGAAAACCTCTTCTGGCTGGGCTTCGATGACCTGAAGCGCGCCAGCCTCCTCGCCGGCAAGGCCGACCCTTCGCCGCGCGCCGCCGAGGGCGCGGCCGACGAAACACCGACGAGCAAGACCAAGACCAAGGGCAAGACCGCGACCAAGAAGGTCCGCAGCCAGGAAAGCGTCGCCGCCGAGGCCGCCGCCCGGAAAGATTTCGAGACCGAAGCCCGCCCTTACAACGCGCTGGGGTACCTCCGCATGCTCGCGGAGGGCGGCACCAAAGGGAAACCGGTCTGGATGATGCTCCGCCGCTCGACCGCCGACCGGGAGACGATCAAGTCCCTGCTGACGAGCTACGCGAAGCAGGCGGAGGAACTCGCCGAGAAGCCCGAAGGCAAGGCCAGCAAGACCGAACTCCTGGTCCTGAAGAAGGCCCTCGAGAACTGCGCCGAGTCGGTCGGTCGCGTGACGCGCGAATATAACGCCGTCGAGGCTCGCCTGCAGACGGATTGCCGCACCGTGCTGGGGCTGGCCCTGCGCTGAGCGGTCGACCCCGCCAAAGAGGCCGGCCGCCTTCCCTGAGGAAGACGGCCGGTTTGAATGGTGGAGCCTATCGGGCTTGAACCGACGACCTCTTGCATGCCATGCAAGCGCTCTACCAACTGAGCTAAGGCCCCGTTAAATGGGAAGTTAAACAAAGGTGACCGCACGGCCACGGTCAACGCTTTTTTCCCACCCTGCCGAGTCTCTGATTGCCAACAGCCTTGGGGTGCTTTGCCTTCCCTGCGTGGAAGCGTCCGAAAATCAGCCAGAATCCGCCGAACCAGGCGCCGAAGCCCGGTCCAACAGCCAAGGCGGCCGCGGCCAAGGGGGCATCCGCATCGAGAAGGATTTCATCGAATCCCTGCCCGTGGGCGAGTGGACCGGACCGATCGAGCTGATCGAATCCGAGAAGGAAGCGGCCAAAGCCATCGCCTCGCTCGCCCGCGACCGCGTCCTGGGCTTCGACACCGAGACCAAGCCTTCGCACACCCGCGGAGAGTACAACCTGCCCTCGATCCTCCAGCTCGCCGGCGAACACCACATCTTCGTCTTCCGCCTCGATCACTGCGGGGGCATCCCCCTCGCCTTCCCGGTCCTCTGCAACGACCGCCAGGCCAAGGTGGGCGTCGCGGTCCGTGACGACGTCAAGAACCTCCGCGCCCGCGCGCCGTTCGATGACCGCGCCTTCATCGACATCGCCGACCACACCAAGAAGACCGGCCTGGTGAACACGGGCCTGCAGGCCCTCGCGGCGCACTTCCTCGGCCTGCAGATGAAGAAGTCGAAGAAGGTGCAGACCTCGAACTGGGCCAAGCCGCTCGACGAGCGTCAGATCCAGTACGCCGCCAACGACGCCTGGTTCAGCCGCGAACTGTTCCTGAAGCTCGAGAAGGACGGCCTGATCCCGCGCTTCGAATGACCCCGGAAGCCGCCCGCGCCTTCGCCGCGTTGGGGCTCGACGCCACGCGCCGGCACATCTTCCTCTGCGTGAAGTCGTCGGAGCAGGCCTGCTGCGGCGGAGAACTCGCGGCCAGATCATGGGAACACCTGAAGGCACGCCTCAAGCAGTTCGGCCTGTCCGAGCAAGGCGGCATCCAGCGCACCAAGGCCGACTGCCTCCGCGTCTGCGTCGCGGGCCCGGTCGCGGTCGTCTACCCGGAAGGCGTCTGGTATGGCCATTGCACGCCGGAGAACCTCGACCGCATCATCACCGAACATCTGGTCGGCGGAAAGACCGTCGAAGACCTGCGCCTCGCCGGGCCGGCCACGTCCTGAGGCGGACTTACTTCAGCGCCTTCTCGATGGCCTTCTCGAGCTCTTCGGAGTCGGGCTCGACGTCGGAACCGAAGCGGGCGATCAGCTTGCCGTCGGCGCCGATGAGGAACTTGTGGAAGTTCCAGCCCACGGGCCCGGGATGACCGGAGCTCTTGCCGGTGAGCTTCTCGAAGAGCGGATGCGCGTCGTTGCCCTTGATGGCGACCTTGGCGTACATCGGGAAAGTCACCTTGAAGTTCGTCTCGCAGAATTTCTTGATGGTCTGCTCGGTGGCAGGCTCCTGTCCTCCGAAGTCGTTGCAGGGGAAACCCGCGACGACCAATCCCTTGGCGTTGTAGCGCTCATAGAGCGACTGCAGTCCGGCATACTGCCGCGTGTAGCCGCACCGGCTGGCGACGTTGACGACGAGCCAAGCCTTGCCGCCCTTGACCGCGCCGAGCGTCGTGGCCTTCCCGTCGATATCCTTCACCGGCACGGCCAGCAAACCGCCGCGGGCTTCCTCCGCCCCGGCGAAGGCGGCGCACAAAGAAAAGAGGCAGGCTATGAATCGCATAGCCCATGTTTATGCGTCTCCGGCGAGGGTGGCAAGCACGGCGACCTGCCAAAACGACTTGAACAGCCTCGGAGGCGGACAGCCTAGGAGGTGCTATGAACTGCAAGATCATCCTCACCCTCATCGCCGCCGCGCTCTGCGTCGGCTGCGCGTCGCAACCCGTCGTCCGGACCCGCGGATCGCTCCAGGAGGCCGCCAAGCAAGGCACGACCTATCACCTGGATGCTCGTCGCTCTGGCCTGGGCGAAAATGAGATCCGCGGACTGCGCGACCGCCTGCAGAAGGCCGGCCTGACCCCCGCTTCGGCCGAGACCGCCAAGCTGGTCGTGACGCTCACAAGCGACCTGAAAACCGGGACGGAACGCCGTAACACCGGCGGCAAGAACGGCGTCGCCTATGACCACCGGGTCAATGAGCGC
>JBEDDU010000306.1:0-2631 GCA_041176065.1 Verrucomicrobiota bacterium
GTTTCCAGCGCCCCATCGGGGAGTGGAACTTCCAGGAAGTCACCGTCGTCGGCTCCACCATCAAGGTCGAACTCAACGGCTTCATCATCCTCGACGCCGACCTGTCCAAGGTCGACATGGCCACGGTCATGGCGAAGAGCCCGCACCCGGGCAAAGACCGCAAGAACGGGTTCTTCGGCTTCGCCGGACACAACGACCCGGCGCAGTTCCGGAACATCGAAATCAAGGATCTGGCCGCCAAGTAAAGCAGGCTACCAGCCTTCTTCAAAACCCCTCGTTTGAGGGGTTTTTTATTAACTGTCGGTTGCCATGCCTCAGCGGCGGTCTTTACTGGGTCCTACCGCAAGCCCCCATGCGTTTTCCTTGTCTTTGCCTCGCCGTCGCCGGCACGCTTTCCTTGACCGCCCTCACGGCGGCCGAACGCGTCCAGTTCAACCGCGACATCCGTCCGATCTTCTCCGACACCTGCTTCGCCTGCCACGGCCCCGACGAGAACAAGATCAAGGGCGGACTGCGCCTCGACTCCCTCGAAGCAGCCCGCAAGGGCGGCAAATCCGGCGAACCCGCCATCACGCCGGGCTATCCCGAGAAGAGCGAAGTGATGAAGCGCCTGCTGACCGACGATGCCGACGATCACATGCCTCCGGCGGAATTCCATAAGGTGCTTTCGAAGGATCAGATCGCCCTCGTCAAACGCTGGATCAAGGAAGGCGCCGAGTATCAAGGCCACTGGGCCTTCCAGATTCCGGTCAAACCCGCCGTTCCGCCCATCCCCGCGGGCGGCAACGCGATCGACGCCTTCCTCGCCCAAGGTCTCGCCGCCAAGGGCCTCAAGCCGAACGGCGACGCCCCCAAGGCCACCCTGCTGCGCCGTGCCGCCCTCGATCTCACCGGCCTGCCGCCCTCCGACGCCGACCTGCAGGCTTTCCTCGCCGATGACTCGTCCGACGCTTGGTCCAAGGCCCTCGACCGTCTCTTCGCTTCGCCTCACTACGGCGAGAACATGGCGATGCAGTGGCTGGATTTCGCCCGCTATGCCGATTCGAACGGCTTCCAAAGCGACACCCAGCGCACGATGTGGCCCTATCGCGACTGGGTGATCAAGGCCTTCAACGACAACAAGCCTTTCGACGCCTTCACGGTCGAGCAGCTCGCCGGCGACCTCCTGCCCAATCCGAGCCGCGACCAGATCGTCGCCACGGCCTTCCACCGCAACCACCGCCTCAACGGCGAAGGAGGCCGCATCGTCGAGGAATGGTTCGCCGAGAACGTCATCGACCGCATCGAGACCACGGGGTCCACCTGGATGGGACTCACGATGAACTGCTGCCGCTGCCACGACCACAAATACGACCCGATCTCCCAGAAGGAGTTCTACCAGTTCTTCGCCTACTTCAACTCCATCGACGAATCCGGCGTGCTCGGCGAATTCGGCGGATCCGGCCGGACCCGCGCCGGCGGCAACACGCCGCCCGTCCTCGCCTTGCCGACAGAGGAACAGCAGAAGCAGATCGATGCGACAGGCGCCGCCCTCGCCGCCGCCGAAGCCGCCCTCAAGGCCATCCCGACCTCCCAGCCCGAACTTCTGGCCAAGTGGCTGGAACGCCAACGAGCTGCCTTCTCCAAGGAAGGCGTGGCCTGGCAGCCCCTTAACGACGAGAAGGTGTCCGCCAAGGAGAACGCCGAGTTCAAGCGTCTCGATGACGGCTCCTGGCTCGTCTCGGGCGGCACGGCCGCCAAGGAGACCTACGTGGTCGAAGCCCCGCTGGCCGCCGGACTGCTCACGGCCGTCCGACTCGAGGCCCTGCCGGACGATTCCCAGCCGAACAAGAGCCTCGGACGCGCCTTCAACGGCAACTTCGTGCTCAGCGCCTTCGAAGCGCGCCTGCGTACGGCCGACGGCAAGACGACCGCCCTGCCCTTAGTGAAGGCGGAAGCCGACTACGACCAACCGGGCTGGAGCATCGCCAAGCTCGCCCCTGCGCCGATGGTCAAAGGCAGGGCGAAGAAGGCCGACAACAACAAGGCCGGCTGGGCCATCGGCGGCAACCTTCCCGAAAACCGCGTCCCGCGTAAGGCGATCTTCTCCTTCGCTCCGACCACGGTTCCGGCCGGCGCCAAACTCGTCGTGGTCATGCGTCATGAGGCCGTCGCGCAGCACAGCATCGGCCGCTTCCGTCTGAACGTCTCCGGCCAGGACCCGAAACTGCTCTCGCTCAAGGCCGACCCCGCCGCCGAAGCCGCCCGTCGCCTCTTGGCGAAGCCTGCCGATAAACTGACGGCCGCCGACAAGAAGGCCCTCGAGAAACTTTTCGCCGACAGCCCGGAACATCCTCGCTATGCCGCGACCGCCAAGGTCGCCGCCGCGAAGACGGCTTACGAGACGGCCAATAACGCCCCGGTGACGGTGATGGTGATGAAGGAACTGCCGAAGCCCCGCGATGCCTTCGTGCTCCTGCGCGGTGAATACGACAAGATCGGCCCGAAGGTCGAACGCGCCCTGTTCCGGGCTCTGCCGCCCATGCCCGCCGGCGAACCCAACAACCGTCTCGGCTTCGCCCGCTGGCTCACGAGCGGCACGCACCCGCTCACGGGGCGCATCTGGGTCAACCGCGCCTGGGAACGTCTCTT
>JBEDDU010000307.1:0-3242 GCA_041176065.1 Verrucomicrobiota bacterium
GGATAGGGACAGGTAATATCAGCCTAGCCCCAGCCCTAGGGCCTAGCTCTGGCCCTGTCTTGCTCTCCCTCCCTGGGCATGTTTTCCTGTGCTCATGCGTTTAGGCATCCTTTTCCTTCTCTTCGGACTTCTTCCCCTGTCGGCGCAGAACGCCCAGCTCGCGGGCATGCAGCAGGACCTCGCCGACCTCCGCACCGAGGTCGAGAAACTCAAGCTGGAGAACGCGGACCTGCGTGCCGCCCTCGCCCGACAGAAGGCCGGCCAAGGTCAGTCCGCTTCCACGAACGAAGCCGTCGCCAAGGCCCGCGCCGAGATCCTCAACGAAGTCGACCGTCGCCTGAAGCAACAGACCGATGACGTGAACGCCGCGCTCGCCGAACTGACCCGCCAGGTGAACGCCGCCCTCGGCAAGTCCGGATCGGCTCCGGCCACGAAGTCCGGCAAGCCGGCCGCCCAGGCCGCGGAGCCCGCCGAGGGCACCCCCTCCGATGTCCCCAAGACGGGCATCATCTACCGGGTGAAATCGGGTGATACCGTGACGAAAATCGCCCTGCGCAACGGCTCCAAGGTCGAATGGATCCTGAAAGCGAATAACCTTTCCTCGCCTGCCGCCCTGAAAGCGGATGTCGATGTCTTCGTCCCGCAGCCCGACGCCGCGGGCCGCTAATCTTCCCCAGCACAGACTCATGGCCACCCCTCCCAAGAGATCCCTCGGTCGCGGTCTCGGTTCCCTCATCGGCGGCGGCGTGAAGCCTGCTCAGCCGGCCGCCGCTCCCGCCCAGCCTGCCGCCGCGGCCACGCCCTCGCCGGCTCCGGCCGCCGCGCCGGTCGCTCCGGGTCTGCTGCTGCAGGAGCTCCCGCTCACCTCGATCGTCCCGAATCCCCGCCAGCCGCGCCGTGATTTCGACGACGCCCAGGTGAAGGAGCTCGCCGACTCGATCCGCTCCGAAGGCCTCATGCAGCCGATCGTCGTCCGCAAGGTGAAGGACGGCTACGAGCTCATCGCCGGCGAACGCCGCTTCCGCGCCTTCAAGCTGATCGGCCAGAAGACCATCACCGCCCGCATCGTCGAGGCCAGCGACGCTTCCAGCGCCGTGCTCGCGCTCATCGAGAACCTCCAGCGCGCCGACCTCAATCCGATCGACGAAGCCCTCGGCTTCGCCTCGCTCATGCGCGACTTCAACCTCACGCAGGACGCCGTCGCCGAGCGCCTCGGCAAGCCGCGCGCGACGATCGCGAACAGCGTCCGTCTCCTCGCGCTCGACAACGACATCCAGGCCTTCCTCCGCAAGGGACAGATTTCCGCCGGCCACGCCAAGGCGCTGCTCGCCGTCGAGGACGCCGCGCACCGCATGCTCGTGGCCCGTCTCGTCATCGAGAAAGGCCTGTCCGTCCGCGCCACCGAAGCCGAGGTCAAGAAGCTCGCCACGACCAAGAAGGGCCAGCGCAAGCAGGCCGTCCAGACCGTCGTGGCCGACGTCCAGAAGCGCCTCGCCTCCCACTTCGCCACGCCCGTCACCGTCGTCCGCAAGGGCACCAAGGGCAGCATCTCGATCCCCTTCGGCAGCGACGACGAACTCGCGCGCCTGCTGGAGAAGATCGGGATCAAACTCTGAAGGGGGCACGTGGGCAAGGGGATTTCTTGTCCCCGTGTCACCGTGCCAGCGTGTCCCCTGCGCTTTAAGCACTAAGCTTCGCTTAGTGCTTAAAGTGGCGCATGCCGGTGAAGACCATCGCCATGCCGCGCGCGTCGGCGGCGGCGATGACGTCGGCGTCCTTCACGGAGCCTCCCGGCTGGATGGCGCAGGTCGCGCCGGCGTCGGCCGCGGCGAGCAGGCCGTCCGGGAAGGGGAAGAAGGCGTCGGAAGCGATGGCCGAGCCCTGCAGCGAGAGCTTGGCTTCGCCGGCCTTCCAGACCGCGATGCGCGAGGAGTCGATGCGCGACATCTGGCCGGCGCCGACGCTGAGCGTGCGTTCCTTGCCGGCATAGACGATGGCGTTGGACTTCACGTGGCGGACGACGCGCCAGCCGAAGAGCAGGGCGGTCATCTCGTCGGCGGTGGGCTGGCGCTTGGTCACGACCTTGAAGTCGCGGGGATTGACGGGCTTCTGGTCGCGGTCCTGGACGAGCACGCCGCCGATGACGGCGCGGACTTCGCGGAGTGTGTCGGCGCGGAGGCCGACCTTGGCGCGCATGAGGCGGAGGTTCTTCTTCTTGCCGAAGATCGCGAGGGCGTCGGCGTCGAACTCCGGCGCGATGATCACCTCGGAGAAGATCTCGGCGATGGCCTCGGCGAGGCCCTTGTCGACGGTGCGGTTGGCGACGATGATGCCGCCGAACGGGGCCTGCTTGTCGGTCTCGAAGGCCTTGTGCCAGGCCTCGAGGAGGGTGTCGGCCGAAGCCACGCCGCAGGGGTTGGTGTGCTTCAGGATGCAGATCGTCGGGCGCTCGAACTCGCCGATGAGGTAGGTCGCGGCGGTGATATCGAGGATGTTGTTATAGCTGAGTTCCTTGCCCTGCAGCTGGTCGAAGGCCTCGTGGAAGGAGCCGTAGAGCGCGGCCTGCTGGTGCGGGTTCTCGCCGTAGCGGAGGCGCTGGGCGATGGGCAGCGTGGAGGTGAAGCGGGAAGGCAGCCCGAGGACGTTGCCGAGGCCGGGCTGGGCCTGGGATTCGAGGTAGTTGGCGATCGCGGCGTCGTAGGCCGAGGTGCGCTGGAAGACCTTGAGGGCGAGTTCGCGGCGGAGTTCGCCGAGGGTCTCCGGGGCCTTCATCGCGGCGAGCACGCGCTCGTAGTCGGCAGGGTCGGTGACGACGGAGACGGAGGCGTGGTTCTTGGCCGCGCTGCGGAGCATGGACGGGCCGCCGATGTCGATGTTCTCGATGGCGTCCTCGAAGGAGCAGTTCGGCTTCGCGACGGTGGCTTCGAAGGGATAGAGGTTCACGACGACGAGGTCGATGAGGTCGATGCCGTGCTTCTTGGCTTCGTCGAGGTGCTCATGCGAATCGCGACGGCAGAGGAGGCCGCCGTGCACCTTCGGGTGCAGGGTCTTCACGCGGCCTTCCATGATCTCGGGGAAGCCCGTGTGCTCGCTGACGTCGGTCACCGGCAGGCCGGCGTCGCGCAGCATCTTGGAGGTGCCGCCGGTGGAGAGGAGCTTGTAACCGTGTTCCTTGACGAGGGCCTGGGCGAAGGGCAGGAGGCCGGTCTTGTCGCTGACGGAGAGGAGGGCGATAGGCATGG
>JBEDDU010000308.1:0-5355 GCA_041176065.1 Verrucomicrobiota bacterium
GTCGTAACCCTTCTGCAGGTAGGCCTGGTTGGTGGGCGGGAAAGCGTAGATCGCGTGCCAGATGGAGGAGCCGGTGAAGCCGTTGACGACGGTCTTGCCGGAACCCTTCGGCTTGTTGGCCATGTACGCCTTGCCGGCGTCGAAGAACTTGCGGGCGGCCTGGGCGGTCAGGGCCATCTCGGCGCACGCGCGCTGACGGACGCCTTCCGGATTGCCGTCACCCCAGACGTGGGCGGGCAGGATGCACTGGTGACGCTCGTCGATGTTGTCGCAGGTGGCCTGGCCGACGAGGTGCGAGGAGATCGCCCAGCAGCCGAGGTCGTGCTGCGCGAGAAGCTTCCAGACGGAGTCGACGTAGCCCGGCTCGTTGACGGCGCGGACGACGTCGAAGTGGTCGCCCCAGCAGGCGAGCTCGACGCCTTCGTAGCCCATGGCTTTGACCGTGGGGAGAAGGTCGGCGATCTTGAGGTCGGCCCACTGGCCGGTGAAGAGGGTAACAGGGCGCTGTGACATGGTGAGTTGGGGGTGAGCCCCCAATGTCAGCCAATCAGCCCGCTTTGTTCAAGTGGGCAATGCTCACAGCACCCGATTTATGCTTTCCGCGACAGCGATTGGCCCAGTTCGGCCTCGAGCTTGTCGTAAGCCGCCCGGAGGGCCGGGTTCGGCTGGACGACGCCCGGGGCGGGCGCGCAGAAAACAGGCTCCAGATCAGCCATCTTGGCCCCGCAGGCGGCTTCCGCGGCTCGGAGGGCGGCGCCCAAGGCGGCGGAGTCGGAGACGGCCAGGCGGAGGACCGGGGCGCCGAAGACATCGGCGAAGATCTTGGCCACGGACGGGTTCTCGGAAGCACCGCCGGTGAGGAGCAGCTGCGTGGTCGGGGTGCCGACCCAACGGCTGTGGAAGCGGAGGCTGAGCGCCTGGCCTTCGACGGCGGCGCGAGGCAGCGTGGCCTTGGTAGCGGCGGCACCGAGGGCGATGCGTCCGGCCGGACGACGCGGCGTGATCTCGGGCTCTTCCATCGGAAGCACGGCGGACACGGCGGCGGGCGCGGCGTCGACGGCGGCGGAGAAAGCCGGCCAGTCGGCGTGACCGCACTCACGGCGGATGGCTTCGCGGGCGAGCGAACCGTTGCGCACGCAGACGAGGCTCATGCTGCCGCCCATCGGATTGCCGAAGGCGTGGCCGAGGCCGGCGGAGTCGGTGCGGATGCCTTCGATCGCGGCGAAGAGCGTGTCGCTCGTGCCGAGGCTGATGACGACCTTGCCGGGCTTGGAAGCGCCCATGCCGACGAGGCTCGAGGGATTGTCGCCCGTGCCGATGACGACCTGGCACTTCGGCGAGAAGCCGTGGCGCGCGACGAAGTAGGCGGAGATGCCGCCCGCGACGGTGGAGCCCGGACGGACAGGCGGAAGCTTGGCGGCGAGATCGGACGCGGTCGCGGCGAGCGCGGCGGGAGCCCAGTCGCCCTTGCGGATGTCCATCAGATTCATGCCCGCGCCGTCACCGGTGTCGATCGCGGCGTCCTTGCCGGCGAGCACCGAAGCGAAGAAGGAAGAGACGAGGTGGACGCGCTTGGTCCTGGCCCAGGCGGCGGGCTCGAGCTTGGCGAAACGACGGATCTGCGGGCCGGTGACGCGCATCGTGGCGACGGAGCCGGTCAGGTCGCAGACGGCCTGATCGCCGCCGAGGGCGGCGGCGATCTCGGCGCATTCGGCCGCGGTGGACGAATCCATCCAGATCGGCGAAGAGCGGCGGGAGAGGACGGGGGAGATCTTCGCGGACAGCGATATCGCGCGGTCGCCGTCGGCGAGCGCGGCTTCGTAGCCGGCGGCCAGATAGACGCTGCCGTGCTGCTGGCCGGAGACGGAGACGGCGTCGACCTTCGAGAGGTCGGTCAGCTTGGCGAGGCGATCGAGCGCCAGCTCGAGGCCGTCGAGCCAGAGCAGCGGATCGGCGTGCACTTCGCCGCCCTTCCCTCCGCGGAGGAATCCTTCCGGATGTCCGCGGTCGGGGAAGTCGGCGCCGAAGGCCGCGCGGGCGCGGGCGACCGTCGTGCCTTTCGCCGTGTCCAGCACGAGCGCCGTCGCGCTCTGCGTGGACAGGTCAAGACCCAGGACGATCGCCATGGCCTCAGCGGATGTATTCGTTGATCAGGTTCTCGAGCAGCTCCTGGCGGCCGGACGCGAGCGTCGGCGCCTTGATACCCTGGGCGTAGGCGTCGAGCTGGGCGAGGGTGACCTTGCCGGACTCGATCTTCTTGCCGATGCCGCTGTCCCAGGAGGCGTAGCGCTGGGCGACGAACTTGTCCATCTTGCCGTCCTTGATGATCGCGTGGGCGATCTTGAGGCCGCGGGCGAAGGCGTCCATGCCGCCGATGTGGGCGTGGAAGAGGTCGACCGGCTCGTGCGATTCGCGACGACGCTTGGCGTCGAAGTTGAGGCCGCCCGTGGTGAAGCCGCCCATCTTGAGGATGCGCAGCATGATGTTCGTCGTGAGGTAGAGGTCGGTCGGGAACTGGTCGGTGTCCCAGCCGAGGAGCGTGTCGCCGCGGTTGGCGTCGACGGAACCGAGCGCGTTCGCGCCGATCGCGACTTCCATCTCATGCTCCATCGTGTGGCCGGCGAGCGTGGCGTGGTTGGTCTCGAGGTTCAGCTTGAAGTGCTTCAGCAGGCCGTATTCGCGGAGGAAGTTGAGGCAGGCGGCCGAGTCGGAGTCGTACTGGTGGGTCGAGGGTTCGCGGGGCTTGGGCTCGATGTAGAACTGCCCCTTGAAACCGATCTTCTTCGCGTGGTCGACGGCGAGGTGCAGGAGCGCGGCGAGGTGGTCGAGCTCGCGCTTCATGTCGGTGTTGAGCAGCGTGGCGTAGCCTTCGCGGCCTCCCCAGAAGACGTAACCTTCGCCGCCGAGGGCCTTGGTGGCCTCGAGCGCGTGACGGACCTGGCTGGCGCCGTAGGCGAACACGTCGGCGTTGGGCGAGGTGCCCGCGCCCTGCGCGTAGCGCGGATGGGAGAAGAGGCAGGCGGTGCCCCAGAGGAGCTTCTTGCCGGTGGCCTTCTGGAAGCCCTTCAGCTCCTTGGTGACGCGGGCGAGGTTGGCGTGCGTCTCGGCGAGGGTCTTGCCTTCCGGAGCGATGTCGCGGTCATGGAAGCAATAGAAGTCGATCCGGCACTTCTCGAGGAACTCGAAGAAGACCGGCACGCGACGGAGGGCGTTGTCGAGGGAGTCGGAACCGTCATCCCACGGCATGAGCGCGGTGCCGGCGCCGAACGGGTCGGAGAGGCTGTTGCGCATCACGTGCCAGTAGGCCGCGGCGAAGCGCATGTGGTCCTTCATCTTCTTCCCGCCGATCTTCTCGTCCGGGTTGTAGTGCTTGAAGGCGAACGGGTTCTTGGACTTCGGTCCTTCGAACTCGATGACCGGGACATTAGGGAAGTGCGACATGACTTATGGGAGGGAGGAATCTGACATTGGACACGACCTCCCGACTGCCAAGTAAGGAATGGCTCCGACCTATGAACAAAACGACAGAGGGTGAGTCCGCATACAACTGCGCCTTGCGCCACGGAGCGGCCGCCGTAAGGTGAGCCCATGGAGGTCGTCCACACCATCCCTGAGCTGCGCTCCGCGATCGCCCGGGCCCGCCAGGCCGGCAAGTCTGTCGGCTTCGTGCCGACGATGGGGTGCCTGCACGAAGGCCACCTCAGCCTCATCCGCCGGGCCAAGGAAGAGACCTCCTTCGTGGCGGTCTCCATCTTCGTCAACCCGACCCAGTTCGGACCGAACGAGGACTTCTCGAAATACCCGCGCACCTTCGAAGACGACCGCCGCGGATGCCAGGCCGCCGGCGCCGACCTGATCTTCGCCCCGACGGCCGCGGACTTCTACCCGGCCGGCGCGTCCACCTGGGTCGACGTCGAAGGAGTGTCGGCCAGGCTCTGCGGCGAGTTCCGCCCCGGACACTTCCGCGGCGTGGCGACCGTCGTCGCGATGCTCTTCAACGCCGTGCAGGCGGACGTCGCCGTCTTCGGCCGCAAGGACCTGCAACAGCTGGCGGTGATCCGCCGCATGGTCCGCGACCTGCACATGCCGGTGCGCATCCTCGCCCACGAGACCGTCCGTGAGCCCAACGGCGTCGCGATGAGCTCACGCAACCGCTACCTCTCCCCGGAACAGCTGGCCCAGGCGACCGCCATCCCCGCCGCCCTGGCCGCCGCGCAGGCGCTGGCGAAGACCGGCGTCACCGACGCCGCGAAACTGCGCGCCGCGGCGAGCGACGTGCTCGCCGCGCAGCCCGCGCTGAAGGCGCAGTATTGCGAGATCGTCGACCTCGAGACGATGGCTCCCGTGGCGTCGACCGCCGGCCTGCGCTGCGCGGTCGCGATCGCCTGCCACCTGGGCGCGACGAGGCTGATCGACAACGCCGACCTCTGATCAGGCGAGGCTGAGGTAGACCGCGGCGAGCAGGATCAGCGCGCCGATGAGACGGCGCGTCATGACGGCGCCGCCGACCTGCCTCTCGGCGTTGGCGAACCAATGTCCGACGACCCAGACCAGCGCCACGCTCCAGAGGCCGCGCGTGTTGTAAAGGACATTGGTCACGGTGACCTCATGGTAGACCGCGATGCAGTAGGCGATGCCCATCGCCTGGACGGTCAGCAGCACGCCGCCGCCCACGGCCCAGACGACCATCGGACGCGGCATCTCGCGCAGGGGCGCGGAAAAGAACGGAATCAACGTGAACGAGAGCAGGCCGACGGTGGCGAACATCACCGGACCGAAATGGCCGAACTTGAACGCCGGCACCCAGAGCTGCTGCATGACGTCGGTCGCGGCGAAGGCCACCGAAGCCAGGAAAGAGAAGCTCACGCTCACGAGGAGACGCTGCCGGTTGGCCTTCCACTCGCCCCCCAGCAAGGCCAGCGCCAGCGAGGTCAGGAAAGTCGCCACCCAGAGTTTCCAGCCGAGTTCCTCGCCGCCCGTGACGAAGACCAGCAGCGCGACGAAGATCACCTTGGTCCCGAGCACGGGCGTCGCGATGGAGATATCCCCGCGGCTGATCGCGATGAACGTGAAGACCTGGCCGATGAAGAAAGCCGTGCCCGCGAGGACCGCATGCGTGATGTTGGCCGCCGTGAAAGGCTCCCCCCCGTTAAGGAGCCAGGTCTGGAACAGGACCGCCCCGATGAGGTTCACGATGAACAGCACCCTCCAAGGATGCCCCCCGTCCATGGCCCGCTTGAGGGCCATCGCGGCGAAGGTGTACCCCACCGCCGAACAGAGGGGAATGATGATGGAAGCAGGCGCGCGCATCGGGCAGGGGCGAACGAACGCCCTTCCCCGCCGGCTGGCGAGTCC
>JBEDDU010000309.1:0-5213 GCA_041176065.1 Verrucomicrobiota bacterium
ATTGCCGCATGCGCGAAGCGCCTGATCACCCCGGTTGGCAGCGTGGCTTCTGGAGCCTGATGGCCACCCAGTTCCAGACCGCGTTCAGCGACAACGCCCTGAAGAACCTGGTGATCCTGCTGGTGCTCGGCAGCGCGATGCCTGTCGAGCAACGCAACACCTACGTCGCGCTCGCGGGCGGACTCTTCGCCATCCCGTTCATATTGTTCTCGATGTTGGGCGGTTGGCTGGCCGATCGATTCAGCAAGGCCGCGGTGATGGGCGCGGTGAAGCAGGCTGAGGTCGGTATCATGTTGTTCGCCGCGGCGGCCCTGGCTTTCGAGGTCGTCTGGCTGCAGCTCGCGGCCGTGTTCCTGATGGGCTGCCATAGCGCCATCTTCGCGCCTTCGAAGTATGGCATCCTGCCGGAGCTGCTTCCGCATGACCGGCTCTCGTGGGGTAATGGCATCTTCGAACTGCTGACGTTCCTCGGCATCATCTTCGGCATCGCGGCCTCTGGATTCCTCGCGGAGGCCTTCGCCGGCCAGCAGGAGATGTCCGGACTGCTTCTCGCCGGCCTGGCTGTCCTTGGCTGGGCCTGCAGTCGTGGGATCACGCCCGTGCCGGCGGCCAATCCGACCTGCGCGCCGCGTATCAATCCCGTGACCGATCTCTGGGCCCGGTTGAAGCTCATGCGCACGGATCGCGATCTCTGGCGGGCTAACTGGGGCAACGCCGGCTTCTTCTTCGTGGCTGCCTTGGTGCAGATGAACCTCGTCATCCACGCGCAGGACGTGCTCGGACTCAGCAAGGCGCAGAACGCCTACCTGACCCTGTCGCTCGCGCTGGGCATCGGCTTTGGCAGCCTCGCCGCCGGCTACGCTTCCCGCGGACGTATCGAATACCGGCTCGTCCCGGCCGGCGCGGCTGGCCTGGCCCTATGCGCCGTGCCGCTGGGGATGGGCGGGGTCGGCCTGACCGGCTTCGTCGTCAGTCTCGTCGGATTGGGCTTCTTCGCCGGCCTCTTCATCGTCCCGATCGCCGCCGTGCTCCAGCATCGTCCGGCCCCCGAGGACAAGGGCGCCGTCCAGGGCGCCGCGAACGTCCTCAGCTTCGTCGGCATCCTCGGTGCGGCCGGCGTGCAGTGGCTGGCTTCGAACTGGTTGGGGCTCACTTCCGGTGAGCTCTTCTGGGCCTGCGGCGCGGCTGCTCTGGCGACGGGCGCCTACGCCGCGATTTCTCGCGGCCGTTTCATCGAGGCCGAGCCGCGCTGAGCGTCGTAGGACTGGTCAGACCGTCGCCAGCACGCGCTGCTTGATCTCGGCGACGGGCATCGCGTTGAGCAGGACGGGCGAGAGGCGGTTCTCGTTGATCAGCGGGAGGGCCGTGAGGCGTTCGCTGAGCACCAGGTTGCGGTTCGCGGCGACTTCGTCGACGCGGTCCACCGGCGTGAAGCGCGGGGTCGACTTGAGGACTTCCGGGTTGGTGCGGATGAGCTCGCCGATGGCCAGCACGACTTCGGCGAAGCGATCGAGCTCCGTCTTCGTGTAGGACTCCGTCGGTTCGATCATCAGGCCGAAGACCTCGGGGAAGGCGACGGTCGGGGCGTGGAAGCCGAAGTCGAGGAAGAGCTTGCCGACGCGGGCGATGATGCTCGCGCGCGGGATGCCGGCGGCCTCGATGCGTTTGAAGTCCTCTTCCGTGAGGGTGAGGATGAACTCGTGCATGCGCGGCACGCCGTCGGCCGCGGCGGGGAGCGACGGGAAGGACTTGCCCAGCTTGGAGAACAGGTAGCGGCTCGAGAGCACGGACATCGCGGCCATACGGCGGACGCCTTCCTTGCCGAGGCGCTGCAGGTAGGTGTAGACGCGCACCTTGTGGGCGAAGTTGCCCCAGTGGCGGTGGAAGGAGCCGATGCTGTGCTTCGGCTTCACGGCCACGTACGTGCCGCCGTGCTTCTCGATCTGGAAGCCCGGGAGGAAGTCCACGAGGCGTTCGGACACGGCCACGATGCCGTCGCCGGGGCCGCCGCCGCCGTGCGGGACGGTCCACGTCTTGTGCAGGTTGTTATGGACCGCGTCGACGCCGAGGGCGCCGAGGTTCACCCAGCCGGCGATGGCGTTCATGTTGGCGCCGTCCATGTAGACGAGGCCGCCGATGCGGTGGATCTCCGCGGCCATCTTCTGGAAGTCGGTCTCGAAGACGCCCGAGGTGTTCGGGTTGGTCACCATCATGCCCGCGATGCGCGGACCGAACTCGGCGATCTTCGCGGCGAAGTCGGCCTGGTCGACGCGGCCGTCGGGGGCGGACTTCAGGATCACGATGCCGGAGGGCGAGCCGTCGGGGTTGCGCTTGGTGACGTAGCCGGCGGTGGTGGCCGTGGCGAAGTTCGTGCCGTGGGCCGTCGACGGGATGAGGATGATGTCGCGGTGCTGGCCGTTATGACGGTGGTAGGCCTGGAAGAGCTTGAGGCCGACGAGTTCGCCTTGGGCGCCGGCGACGGGCTGGGTGGTCAGGCCGGCGAGGCCGGTGATCTTGCGCAGCCATTCCTGGATCTGCCAGAGGAGTTCGAGCGAGCCCTGCGCATCTTCGGCCGGAGCCTGCGGGTGGAGGCCGGTGAAGCCCGGCAGGCCCGCGGCCCAGTCGTTGATGTGCGGGTTGTACTTCATCGTGCACGAACCGAGCGGGAAACAGCCCGTGTCGGGCGAGACGTTGAGTTCGCCGAGCTTCGAGTAGTAGGCCTTCAGTTCGGAGAGCGGGAAGGAGGGTAGGCCGACGGGGCCTTGGCGGAGCAGGGCGGCGGGCACTTCGGCGAGGGTCTTCGCGCCGGCGGACTGGCCGTAGAGGCCTTCGAAGAACGCGACGAGTTTGTCGGTGTCGGCGGCGGTCTGCAGGTCGCTGAAGGAGACCTTGAGCAGCGAGCAGTTGCAGGGCGTGCGGCCGGTGATGTCGACGCCCACGTGCAGGCCCGCGGCGCGGCCCGTGGCGATGACGGCGGCGGCGGGCTCAGGGAGCATCAGGCTGAACTCGTTCCAGAAAGCCTGGTCGGCGTAGCAGACCTTGAGGCCGGGGATGTTGTGCAACTTGGCGGCGGCGCGACGGGCCTGGTCGCGGCCGGCGACGCAGGAGGCGGCCATGCCTTGTTCGCCGCGGGCGAGGATGGCCGCGCCGGCGATCGTGGCGATGAACGCCTGGTTGGAGCAGATGTTGGACGTGGCCTTGTCCTTGCGGATGTGCTGCTCGCGGGTGGACATCACCATCACGATGCAATCACGGCCGGCGTTGTCCTTGGCCTTGCCGACGAAGCGTCCCGGGGTCTCGCGGACTTCGTTCTTCTTGTCGGCATGGTGGCGGACGGCGAAGATGCCGAGGCCGGGGCCGCCGAAGTTGGCGCCGATCGCGAGGTGCTGGCCTTCGCCGACGAGGATGTCGGCGCCCTTCCTGCCGTATTGGGCCGGGGCCTTGAGGCCGCCGGTGGCGAGCAGCATCGGGTCGATGACCGCGATGGACTTCACGCCGGCGTCGGCGCAGGCGTCGGTCAGGGCGTCGACGTCCTCGAGCAGGCCAAGGGCGTTGACTTGCGGGAAGATGACGGCGGCGAGCTGCTTGCCGAGGCGGGCGGCCGCGGCGGCGATGCCGGCCGCGGAGAGGCGGCCGGTCGCGTCCTCGGGAGCGAGGAATTCCAGCTTCACCGAGGTGCCGGCGACGTGCGTGCGCAGGACTTCGAGGTCGGCGGGGAGCAGGTTGCCGGCGACGAGCACCGTGTTGGCTTCGGCGTCGCCCATGCGGACGGCGCAGACGGCGGCTTCGAAGAGCGCGCTGGCGCGGTCGTAGAGCGAGGAGTTCACGGCTTCGAAGCCGGTCAGCTGGGCGAGCGTGGACTGGTAGATCCAGTGCGTGATCAGCGTGCCCTGCGAGCGCTCGGGCTGATACGGGGTGTAGGAGGTGGTCAGGTTGCGGATCGAGCAGACGTGGCCGACGATCTCATGCGTGCGGTAGACCTGCAGGCCGTCGCCGAGGAAGGCGGTCTTGACGGAGTTCTTCTGCGAGAGGGATTCCATGCGGTCGGCGAGCGCCTGATAGGCGAGCTCGTCGGGCAGGTCCTGCGGTCCGGCGAACTGCACCGCGCGGTCGATGTGCGCGAACATGTCCGGGAAATCCTTCGCCCCGACGGCGGCGAACATCGCCTGGATGTCGGCCTCGGTCGCCGGGATGTAATGGCGGGCGAGTTCGCGGGAGATCTTGGAAGGATCGTAGGGCAGTTGGGCCATGGAGGTATCGAAGGTTTTTGAAGGAGGAAACGGGTGTCGCAACCGCCCACCAAGGGAGGGTGGGGGTATTAGAGAATGACGATTCCGACATAAGGTTTGGCAACCTCTCTGAGGGCTTGTGAATAAGTCTTCGGGTCGTGGTGCGTTGCTATCGGCGGAGGGGTGCCCATGGTCTGTCTATGACCAAGCAGGAACGAGCCGACTACGTGGGCAAGGAGCTCGCGAGGCTCTACCCCGAGACGCCCGTGCCCCTGGACCATACCGACGCCTTCACGCTCCTGGTCGCGGTGGTGCTTTCGGCCCAGTGCACCGACAAGAAGGTCAACGAGGTCACCCCGGCGCTCTTCGCCGAGGCGGGGACGCCCGCCAAGATGGCGGCGATGACCGAAGCCCGCGTGCTGACACTCATCCGCCAGCTCGGGCTGGCTCCGCAGAAATCCAAGGCCCTCGTCGGGCTCGGCAAGATGCTCATGGCGAAGCATGGCGGCGTCGTGCCGCGCACCTTCGCGGAACTCGAGGAGCTTCCCGGCGTCGGTCACAAGACGGCCTCGGTCGTCATGGCGCAGGCCTTCGGCGTCCCGGCCTTCCCGGTGGACACGCACATCCATCGCCTGGCGAAACGTTGGAAACTCAGTCCGGGCAAGTCCGTCGAGCAGGTCGAGAAGGATCTCAAGCGGCTCTTCCCCGAGGACAGCTGGAACCAGCTTCACCTCCGGATCATCTTCTACGGCCGCGAACACTGCACCGCGCGCGGGTGCGACGGGAAGACGTGCGGGATATGCGCCGCGCTGCGCGCGGCGTAGAGGACAGGATGGATCGCTGAATGGAGGACTGCGTAGAGGACTGAATTGATGATGAGGGTCGGCTCAATGCCGCGCATGCCTTGATCAATTCAGCCCTCCATGCAGTCCTCAACGCTGCCCTCAATTCAGTCCTCCGCGTTTACGCTTTCACCAACGCTTC
>JBEDDU010000310.1:0-7129 GCA_041176065.1 Verrucomicrobiota bacterium
GCTTCTCGGCGAAGCTGGGCTGACCCTTATTGTAGGAGATCACCTCGTGCTCGTAGCCCGAGGACTTGGTGAAGAAGAGGACCTTGCGCTTCGGGGCGTCGGCGGCGAACGCGCTGAGCGACAGCAGGCAGAGGAGGAGCGAGCGGAGCATGATTCGGGTGGGGGTGTGAGGTGAACAAACCCTCCCCTTCCCCCGCAGGCAAGCCGATTGGCGATCAGGCGCCGGCCGAACGACGCGCCGGAGGCAGCTGACGGACGATTTCGGCGAGGCGATAACCGAAGCCCGGGCCGCGCAGGCTCGAGCCGTCGACCTGTCCGTCGCGGCGGGCGTAAAGGGCCGGGTGCGCCGCCGCTTCGGGAGCCGAAGCGGCCGGATAGAACTGCATGCCGTTCGTCTCCACGCCCGCGATGGTCGGGGCGTGGGCGGCCAGAAGGACGTGCGTCATCTGGGCCATCATGGGATTGGTGAGGTCCTGGACCATCAGCTGCATCCCGTGGGCGCGGGCCCAGCAGAGGCTGAGGAGCGCGCCGGTCTGGGTCTTGCAGGTCTTCAGGGCCACGCCGGTCCAGCCGAGCCGGCGGCCGAGGCGGACGATGCGCCAATCGTGCGCGCTTTCGTCGAGGAAGAGCGGCATCCGCTCGCTGACCGAATGGACGTCGATCGGATGCTCCTCGAGCTCGTAGGGGAACGGCTGCTCGACGTAGCTGAGCCGCCGCCAGAGTTCCGGGAGTTCGGCCTTCACGCGATCGAGCACGCCGTTCACGTAGGCGGGATCCGTCACGGTGCAGTTGAAATCCGCCGTGAAGAGTTCGACGCCGAGCGGCAGGCCGATCTCGGCGACACGCTTGAGGCGCTCGAAGTCCCAGGTGGCGTCGTTGCCGCGCAGCTTCACCTTCAGGGCCTTGAGGCCGTCGGCCTTGATCCATTCGTCGAGGGACGACGGATAGCCGTCGGCGACCTTGTTCGCGCCGGCCTCGGCCAGCGTGAGGTAATCAAGTCCGCCGACGAGATGCCAGGCGAGCAGCTTGGTCGTGACCGGCGAGCGGAAGTAATCCGCGGGATGGCGGCCGGAGAACGAAACCGACTTCGCGTCCTCGGCCGGGGTGACGAACGCCGAGAGGTCCCGGTTCATCCAAGGCGCGCAATAAGTGGAATAAGTCGGCACGCCGTGGGCGACGCCGTAAGCGTCGTGCAGGGCGAGGTCGAACGGCGAGCAGCAGACCAGCGCCGCGAGGGTCGGGATGGCGACGCCCTCGGGCAGGGACGCGTTGAACTTCCTGAGGACACCGGGCAAGGCCTCCTCGAGGAAGTCATGGCCGATCTCGAGGGCATGGCCGCGGGCGCCGAACGCCGCATAGGCCTCGGTCAGCGTGTCGCAGAAATCCTGCAAGGCCTTCAGGCGGACGTCATACGGCACCGGCGAGGGCCAGACCCACTGGACGCTGAGCGGGGTCTCGCCCCACCCTTCGGCGCGGGAGCCGTCGGCCTTCTCGACCGTCACGCAGACGCGGGCGCAGACGACGCTCGTGACCGTCTCGTGGCCGAACTTCAGAGGCAGACGCAAGGTCACCGGCAGGGCGTGCCAGCGGACGGCGCGGATCCGGACGTCGCGAGGATTCATCGGAGGTCAGTCCTGGAGCGCCTGACCGGAAGTCTCCTTGCCGAGGAAAGCGACGAACAGACCCACGGCATAGACGAGGGTGATCGCGGCCGCGGCCTGCTGATAGCCGCCGAGGCTCTCGACCAACTTGCCGCTCAGCAGCACGAAAGGCACGGCGACGAGTCGTCCCGTGTTGTAGCAGATGCCCTGTCCCGTCGCGCGGACGCGGGTCGGGAACAGCTCCGGCAGGTAGAGAGGGAAGAAGCCGAAGAAGGCGGTGGCGGCCATGCCGAGCGTGAAGACCTTCGCGGCCATCACCCAAGGGAAGATGCCGAACAGCATCGGGCCCGACCAGTCAGCCGGCGTGCGGTAGATCCACACCGTGGCAATGAGCGCGAACAGGCAGAGCAGCTGGTAACCGAGCCGACGGCGCAGGCCGGCCAGCAGCAGCGGCGCGACGAACGTGCTGGCGCAGGCGCCGACCGAGACGATCACCATGGCGAGCGCCTTGGCGCGAGGATTATCCGGACCGGCGAGGTCGCCGATCCAGAGCGGGATCCATTGGACCGCGCCCCAGGTGCCGACGAAGACCACGGACACCATGAGGATCCCGGCCAGGGTCGTGAGGGCGAGTTCGCCGCCGAAGACCTCGCCGATCTTGGAGCGGGCGGGCGCGGCGGAGGCGGCCTCCTTCGCGGCGGAGCGCTCCCACTTCTCGGACTCGGGCACGAAGAGACGGATCAGCAGCGTCAGGATCGCCGGCGAAGCGCCGATGAGGAAGTGGACGCGCCACGAGGAGCCGTCGGCGGGATAAGCGAGCGCCATGCACCCCACGAGCACCATGCCGAGGTTGGCGGCCATGCCGATGGCGCCGGCCATCTTGGAACGATGACGTTCCGGCCAGGCTTCCATGACCAAAGCCACGCCGAGCGCCCACTCGCCCCCCATGCCGAGCGCCGCCATGAAACGGGCGGCGGCGAGATGCGTCGGATCGGTCGCGAAATAGCAGACGCCGCTGAAGAGCGAGTAGAAGAGGATGCTGAAGGACATCGCCTTCACGCGGCCGATGCGGTCGCCCAGCCAGCCGAAGGCCGCGCCGCCGAGGGCCGCGCCCACCAGGAAGGCGGCGGTGATGACGCCCATCCAGCCACCGACCCAGCCGTTGATCGCCTTGGAACCGAGCGCGGCGACGTCGGCGGGCGCCATGCTCTTGAGCGCCGGCCCGGCGAGCGTCGGGAACAGCGCCTGCTCGTAACCATCCATCATCCAACCGAGGAAACCGGCGAGCAGCGTCATCTGCATGCCCTTCGTGATCGCGTCGCGGGTGTCTTGGGCGTCGTGCATGGGGTTCAGATCATCAGAAGGAGTTATCCGACGGCTTCAAGGGGCGATTTGGGTCACGCGCTGGCTTCGCCGATCAGCAGACGTCGGAAGGATTGGGCGGCGGGAGAAAGTTCCTGACCCCGGCGCTGGAGCAAGGCGACGGAACGCCGGATCGGCTCGCCGCCGAGACGCACGACCGCGCAACCGGGGACGGAGCCCCGCGCCGCGAGTTCCGGCAGCAAGGCGATGCCGAGGTCGGCGGCCACCAGCGAACGGATGGTCTCAAGCTCGCCGCTCTCGCAGGCGGTGCGGGGCTCGAAGCCGGCGGCGCGGCAGGCGGCCTGCGCGACGTCGCGCGCCCTGCCCTTGTAAAAGACGAAGGGCTCCTTCGCGAGGGTCGCGAGCTGAGGCAGACGTCGACGGGCCAAGGCGTGCTTCCTCGGGACCAGGAGCACGAAGGACTCGTCGAGCAAGGGCGTGATCTGGAAGGCGTCGCCGGGCGCGGGCAGCTGGACGACCCCGAGCTCGATCCTCCCGGCCTCCACGGCCTGCGCGACGGCTTCGGACGTCCCTTCATGCAGGGCGAGCTCCACCTGCGGGTGCTTGCGCCGGAAGGCCGCGACGGCCGCGGGCAGCAGGCACGCGCTCACCGAAGGAATCGCGCCGACGGCGAGTCGTCCGCCTTTGAGCGCGACCTGATCGCCGACGGCGCGACGAGCCGCCAAGGCCTGCGCCAGCAGGGCTTCCGCATGGACGCGCAGGGTCTCGCCGGCGGGCGTGAGCGTCGTCTCGCGACGGCCGCGGTTGAACAACCGGGCGCCCAGTTCGCCCTCGAGCCGACGCATCTGCTCGCTGAGGGCGGCCTGCGCCAGGTTCAGGCGCGCCGCGGCGCGGGTGAAGCTCCGCTGGCGGGCCGCTTCGACGAAGTATTCGAGCTGATAGAGGTCCATCGTTATTTCCGACCTTAATCGCTGGAAACTAATGTTTTTCAAGCACGTAGGACTCTGTTAAGGTATCGCCCCCATGAAGCCGCTGATCGACCGCCCCGAGGACCTGACGCCGACGACCCCGTGGTCGGCGACCAAATGGGCGTGGACCGCTGAGGAGGCCCTCGTCGACCACCGCACCAAGGCGCGCCTGTGCTCCGCCGTCCTCCTGCCCTTCCGCGACGGCCGTCCCGACTGGGAGAGCTTCGTGTCGGAGATCCGCTGGCAGAAGGCCGCCGCCGACCATTACGGCGTCGAGCTCGTCCCGGTGCTCAACGCCGACACGGGCTACATCTTCGACCTCGACGACCAGATGTACGCCGAGGTGCTGCGCCGGTTCCGGCTGGCCTTCCCGGACCTGCGTTTCGTCGCCGGCGTGACCGCCCGCGGCGCGCAGGATGACACGTCCTTCATCGCGGAGCGTTACCGTCCGCTCATGGACCTCGCGCAGGCGCACGACAACTGCGAGGTGATGATCATGACCTCGAAGTGGCTGAACACGCTCGACCCGCAGCGTCGCCGCGACGGCTACTACCGCATCGCCGAGTGGCTCGTCCGCCCCGGCATCGTGCACGCCCTCGAGCCCGCCTTCGTCTCCTGGGCCACGCCTTACGAACCCTGGCTGCTCCACCAGCTCGCGATCCATCCGAAGTTCGTGGGCGGCAAGGTCAGCACGCTCGACGAGCCGCACTTCCTCTACTGGGCGGCGATGTGCAAGGACCTCAAGCTCGACTTCGCCCCCCACAGCGGCGACGACTACGGCATCGCCACGGCCATCAAGACCGGCCTGCCCCTGCTCATCGGCGCCGCCAGCAGCGCGGCCCCGCAGATCTGCGCGGCGAAGGACATGTGGCTCGAGGACGGCGCGCCCGGGAAGAAATTCCCCACGGGCACGGGCCGCTTCGACACCCGCGTCTACAAGCTCTTCGAGGCCTTCCAATCGCTGGAGGACCAGGTCTTCCGCCTCGACGCCAAGGGCAGCGCCGCCGCCTACAAGCACAGCACCGCCCACCTGCTCCACCAGCTCGGCGTCATCGCCTCGCCCGAACCGCATCCGGCGTGCAAGGACGTCCGCGGTCCGGACGAGGCCGCCCGCATGACGGAAGCGATGGTCCGCACCCGTCGTATCTCCGAACGCCTCGGCATCCCTCGCTGAACCACCCCATGACCACCCCCTTCAAGCTCACCCGCGTCGCGTCGCTCAAGACCGTCGCCGACTTCCGCGCCCACTGCGCCTCGCTCGGCATCGACCTCCCGGTCGAGGACAGCATCGAGGCCGGCGCCGGCAACCCCCTCTCGCAGCCGATCGCCCGCACGAAGGTGAACGGCAAGACCATCGGCAACCGCATCGCCATCCATCCGATGGAAGGCTGGGACGGCACCACCACCGGCGGCATCTCCGAGGAAATGAAGCGACGCTGGCAGCGCTTCGGCGCCAGCGGCGCCAAGCTGATCTGCGGCGCCGAGGCCATGGCCGTGCGCGCGGACGGACGCGCGAACATGAACCAGCTGATCATCAACGAAGCCAACCAGGCCGGCATCGCCGAACTCGTGGGCATCCTCAAGGCCGAGCACCTCGCCCGCTGGGGCTCCGTCGACGACCTCGTCATCGGCTTCCAGCTCACCCACTCCGGCCGTTTCTGCCGTCCGCATGACAAGAAGCGCTGGGAATCCCGCGTGGCCTACCGCCACCCCATCCTGGACAAGAAGTTCAACGTCACCTCCGACGAACAGGTGCTGACCGACGCCGACGTCGAGGAGCTCATCCGCTGCTACGTCCGCGCCGCCCGCATCGCCCGCGACTGCGGCGCCGACTTCGTGGACATCAAGCACTGCCACGGCTACCTGCTGCACGAGTTCCTCGGCGCGCACACGCGTCCCGGCAGGTTCGGCGGCTCCTTCGAGAACCGCACCCGCATCCTCCGCGACATCATCGCGGGCATCCGCGCCGACGGCAACGCGATCGACATCGGCGTGCGCCTGAGCCTCTTCGACATGGTGCCGTTCCGGCCGGACCCGGCCCTCAGCCAGCCCGGCAAGCTCGGCCCCGGCATCCCGGAAGACTACTCCGCCTGCCTGCCCTACCGCTACGCCTTCGGCGTGAACCAGGCCAAGCCGACCGAGATCGACCTCACCGAGACCTTCGCCTTCGTGAAGCTGCTCGGCGAACTCGGCGTCAAGATCCTCAACACCACGGCCGGCTCGCCCTACTACAACCCGCACATCCAGCGCCCGGCGGCCTACCCGCCCAGCGACGGCTACCAGCCCGCGCATGACCCCCTGATCGACGTCGCCCGTCAGGTACGCGTCGTCCGCGAGGTCCGCGCGCAGGCCCCCGCCGGCATGATCGTGGTCAGCTCCGGACTCAGCTACGTGCAGGAATACCTGCCGCACCTCGCCCAGCATATCCTGCGCACCGGCGGCAGCGACGCCGTCGGCGTGGGCCGCGCGGTGCTCAGCTATCCGGCCATGCTCGCGGACGCCGCCCAGCACGGCGCGCTCGAGACCAAGTTCATCTGCCGCACGTTCAGCGACTGCACGACCGCGCCGCGCAACGGACTCATCTCAGGCTGCTACCCGCTCGACAGATACTACACCGCCAAGCCGGAGTTCCAGCAGCTCAAGGACATCAAGAAGAACGTCGGCGCCTGAGGGCGCCTCAGGGCTTCTCGAAGACCAGCAGGTGCTGCCAAGGCAGGTCCGGTTTGTTCACGACGAACCGGAAGCCGGCGGCCTCGAACTCCTTCCGCGCCTGGGCCTCGGTCATCTTGTGATGCGGCTTGATGGGCACGTTCTCGTCTTCGGCGCGGAACTCCAGGAGGTAGATCCGGCCCTTTGATTTCAGGGCCGAACGCAGCGACGCGAGCATCTCGGCCGGATGGTCGAACTCGTGATAAGCATCGACCATCAGCGCGGCGTCCAACGAAGCCGGCGGCAGTTTCACGTCATCGACCGCGCCGAGATGGGGCCGCACGTTCCTGACGCCGAGGCGGGCGGATTCCTTCTCCAGGAAGGCCAGCATCTCCGGCTGGATATCGACTGCGACGACCTCGCCTTTCGGCAGGAGCCGCGCGATGCGGAAGGAATAATAACCCGAGCCCGCACCGATGTCGGCGATCACGGCGTCGGGCGCAAGTTCGAGCAAGGCGATCGCCTTGGTCGGCGCTTCTTCCTTCTCACGTGTCGTGCGTTCCAGCCAGCCGATGCCCGGATGGCCCA
>JBEDDU010000311.1:0-11925 GCA_041176065.1 Verrucomicrobiota bacterium
GCAGGGGGCTTGGAATTGTCCCGCCAAAAAAAACCGGAGGGGCGTGCCGTCCGGAGGGGAGTAAAGAAACCTTAAAATCCCCGCACTTTCCTCTTGCATGAGGGGCCTCGACCCCTATGCCCAAACCCTCTTTTCCCTATTTACCGAGGTCCATGCCTACCATCAACCAGCTCGTCCGTAAACCGCGTGTCCAACCCAAGGCCAAGTCGAAGTCGCCTGCCTTGAACAACTCGCCCTTCCGCCGCGGCGTGTGCGTGCAGGTCATGATCCGCACGCCCAAGAAGCCGAACTCGGCCCAGCGTAAGGTCGCCAAGGTGCGCCTGACGAACGGCCAGGAAGTCATCTCCTACATCCCCGACGAAGGCCACAAGCTCCAGGAGCACTCCGTGGTCCTCGTCCGCGGCGGCCGCGTGAAGGATCTCCCGGGCGTGCGCTACCACATCGTCCGCGGCCCGCTCGACTGCTCCGGCGTCGAGAAGCGTCGTCGCTCCCGTTCCAAGTACGGCGTCAAGCGCCCGAAGGAAAAGAAGGCCTAATCCGTTTCCGACCCTAATTCCTCTCAGACCATGTCTCGTCGTCGCAAAGCAGCCAAGCGCGCCCACCTCCCGGACGCCCGTTACGGCTCCCCCCTCATCAGCCAGCTCATCAACGTCGTGATGAAGTCCGGCAAGAAGTCCATCGCCCAAGGCATCGTCTACGGCGCGATCGAGAAGGTCAGCGAGAAGCTGATGAAGGGCAACCCCGTCGAGCTGCTGCTCGGCGCCCTCGAGAACTGCCGCCCGAAGCTCGAAGTGAAGAGCCGCCGCGTCGGCGGCGCCACCTATCAGGTCCCGGTCGAAGTCTCCCCTGAGCGCCAGAACAGCATCGCGCTGCGCTGGGTCGCCGCCGCCGCCGCCGGCCGCAAGGGCACCACGATGTCCGAAGCCCTCGCCGCCGAGCTCGTCGACGCCTACAACAACACCGGCAACGTGGTGAAGAAGCGAGAAGAGACGCACAAGATGGCCCAGGCCAACCGCGCGTTCGCCCACCTCAAGTGGTAATCGCCAGGTAATCTCCGCAGACAGACAAAGGTTCCGACCATGGCCAAGCTTTCCGACCTCAACTCCCCGAACCGCGCGTTCCCCCTGGAACACACGCGTAACATCGGCATCGCCGCGCACATCGACGCCGGCAAGACGACCACCACGGAGCGCATCCTCTTCTACACCGGCGTGGTGCACAAGATGGGTGAGGTCCATGACGGCACCGCCACCACCGACTGGATGGAGCAGGAGCGCGAGCGCGGCATCACGATCACCGCGGCCGCCATCTCCGCGGGTTGGAAGACCAAGGAAGGCCATTTCGCGAACATCGACCATCGCATCAACATCATCGACACCCCTGGACACGTGGACTTCACGGCCGAGGTGGAGCGCTCGCTCCGCGTCCTTGACGGCGCCGTCGCCGTGTTCTGCGCCGTCGCCGGCGTGCAGCCCCAGTCCGAGACCGTCTGGCGCCAGATGAACAAGTACGGCGTCCCGCGCGTCGCCTTCGTCAACAAGATGGACCGCACCGGCGCCGATTACTTCGGAGCCGTCGACGACATCTGCACCAAGCTCAAGGGCAACGCCCACCCCCTCTTCATCCCGATCGGCCAGGGCGAAGAGTTCAAGGGCATGATCGACCTGATCAAGAACGTCGCCTACGTCTACGACGAGACCGACCCGAAGGGCATGAAGTACCACACCCTCGAGATCCCCGAGGGCCAGAAGGAAGAAGCCAAGCAGTGGCGCACCAAGCTCATCGAAGCCCTCGCCGACTTCGACGACGTCCTCGCCGCCAAGTACCTCGACGGCCAGGAAGTGACCATCGACGAGATGCGCACCGGCATCCGCAAGGCCACCCTCTCGCTCAACTTCATCGGCGTCATCCCCGGTTCCGCCTTCAAGAACAAGGGCGTGCAGATGCTCCTCGACTGCGTCGTCGACTTCCTCCCGTCCCCCGTCGACATGCGCCCCCAGAAGGCCCACATCGACGACGGCGAGAAGGAGATCACCATCGGTCCGGACGACAAGGCCAAGGTCACCGGCCTCTGCTTCAAGCTCTGGTCCGACCCGCACGTCGGCCAGCTCGTCTTCTACCGCGTGTACCGCGGCCAGCTCAAGAAGGGCGAAGCCCTCTACAACCCGCGCACCCGCAAGAACGAGCGCATTTCCCGCATCGTGCTCCTCCGCGCGATGGATCGCGAGGAAATCGACACCGCCTACTCCGGTGACATCTGCGCCATCATCGGCCCGAAGGACATCGCCACCGGCGACACCCTGACCGCCGAAGAAGACCTCATCCTCGAGAAGACCACCTTCGCCGAGCCCGTGATCTCGATGTCCATCGAGCCGAACTCGAAGGGCGACCAGGAGCGTCTCTCCATCGGCCTGCAGCGCCTCGCGCAGGAAGACCCGACCTTCCGCGTCACCTCCAATCCTGAGACGGGCCAGACTCTCATCTCGGGCATGGGCGAGCTCCACCTCGAAATCATCGTCGACCGCCTCAAGCGCGAGTTCAAGGTCGAGGCCAAGTCCGGCAAGCCGCAGATCTCCTACCGCGAGACCATCAACGCCCCGTCCGAAGGCGTGGGCAAGTTCATCCGCCAGTCCGGCGGCCGCGGCCAGTACGGCCACGTCGAGATCAAGCTCGAGCCGAATCCCCCCGCCACCCGCGCGGCCGGCGAAAAGGGTGAGGAGGTCATCAATGAGATCGTCGGCGGCGTGATTCCGAAGGAATTCATCAAGCCCGCCACCGAAGGCATCCTGGAAGCCGCCAACAACGGCACCGTCGCCGGCTATCCGGTGATCAACTTCAAGGCCCGCATCGTCTTCGGTTCCTTCCACGAAGTGGACTCGAACGAAATGGCCTTCAAGATGGCCGGCATCTTCGCCTTCAAGGAAGCCATGAAGGACGCCAAGCCGATCCTCCTCGAGCCGATCATGAAGGTCGAAGTCGTCACCCCGGAAGAATACCAGGGAGACATCATGGGCGACCTCAACCGCCGCCGCGGACAGATCCAGGGCATGGACACCAAGTCCGGCCTCTGCAACATCGAGGCCCGCGTCCCGCTCGCCGAGATGTTCGGTTACTCCACGGACGTCCGCTCCCTCTCCAAGGGCCGCGCCTCCTACTCCATGGAGCCCGCCAACTACGAGCAGGTCCCGGCGCAGATCCTCAAGCAGGTCGTCGAGACCTCGTCCCGCGCCCCGGCCCGCACCTAATCTAACCTCCACACTCCCTTCCCGATGGCCCGCACCAAAATCCGCATCAAGCTCAAGGGCTTCGACTATCGCATGGTCGACCAGTCCGCCAATGAGATCGTCGACACCGCCAAGCGCACCGGCGCCCGCGTCTCCGGCCCCGTGCCGCTGCCGACCGACATCGAGCGCCTGACCGTCAACCGCTCCCCTCACGTGGACAAGAAGTCCATGGACCAGTTCGAGATCCGCACGCACAAGCGTCTGATCGAGATCATGGAGCCCAACGCCCAGACCGTGGACGAGCTGAAGAAGCTCAACCTGCCTTCTGGGGTTGACATCAACATCGTAGTCTAACTCTTCAACCCTCCACCTTAACCTCCAACCCAACGCAGGACGTCCAAGCCCCTCTATCAGGACCAAGATTCCGCAAGGAATCCTAAGCCTAATGCAGGTCAGCAATGACCAAACGGCGGAAACGCCACCTGCCTCTTAGAAAAATGAAACACCAGCTACTCGGTAAGAAAATCGGAATGACCCAGGTCTATGACGCGGAGAACAACCTCGTCCCTGTCACGGTCGTCCAAGCGGGTCCCTGCCCGGTAACGCAGGTCAAGACCGTCGACAAGGATGGCTACGATGCCGTCCAGATCGCCTTCGGTCCCCAGAAGGAGAGCCGCATGTCGGCCGGCGAGATCGGCCACCTCCGCAAGGCGGGCGTCGCTCCGCACACCCATCTCCATGAGATCCGCCAGGCCGGCGCCACGCAGGCCAAGGTCGGCGACGTCATCACCGTCGAGAACTTCACCGCCGGCCAGATGGTCGACGTCATCGGCACCGTCAAGGGCCGCGGCTTCCAGGGCGTCGTCAAGCGCCATAACATGGACGGCCAGCCTGACTCCCACGGTCACATGATGCACCGCCGAATCGGCTCGATCGGCATGCGTCAGACCCCGGGTCACGTCTTCAAAGGCAAGCGCATGCCGGGCCACATGGGCCAGGTGCAGCGCACCGTCCAGAATCTCCGCGTCGTCCAGGTCCTCGCCGAGAAGAACCTCCTCCTCATCAAGGGCAGCTTCCCCGGCGCCAACGGTGAGGTCGTCCTCGTGCGCCCGGCCAAGAAGGCCATCGCCGCCAAGTAACCCACCCAGCATCTCAGCGATATGAAGCTCAAAGTTTACAAGCCCGACGGATCCGCCTTCACCGAGAAGGAATTCGACATCCCTTCCTTCGAAGGCGACAAGGGCGTGGCCCTGCTCAAGCAGGTCATCGTCTCCTACCAGGCCAACAAGCGCCAGGGTACCTCCAAGACCAAGGATTACGGCGAAGTCGCCGGCTCCGGCAAGAAGGTCCTCCCGCAGAAGGGTTCCGGCGGCTCCCGCCACGGCGACAAGCGCGCCCCCCAGATGTTCAAGGGCGGCATCGTCTTCGGTCCGCGTCCCCGCGACTGGTCCAAGACCATCACGACCCAGGCCAAGAAGATCGCCCTCCAGCGCGCCCTCTTCGAGCTCGCCGCCGACGGCGGTCTCTCGGTCATCGAGAAGTTCGAGGTCGCCCAGCCCAAGACCAAGCTCTTCGCCAAGGTCCTCGCCAACGTGAGCCCCGCCGGCAAGCGCCTGCTCGTCGTCGACAGCGCCTGGTCGGACACCGTCGTCCGCGCCAGCCGCAACGTCAGCCGCGCGGTCTTCTCCAATTCTTCCAACCTCAACGCTCTCGATCTCGTGCGCACTCCGCGCGTCCTGATCTCGGAAGACGGCCTCAAGAAGGTCCTCGAGCGCGCCAAAAACTAAGACCGTCATCCCATGAAGCCCGCTTCTGAAATCATCAGCCGCCCGATCCTCACGGAAAAGGCCTCCGGCCTCGCCGAAGCCAACAAGTACGTCTTCGAGGTCCTTCCGGGCGCCGACCGCGCCCAGATCAAGAAGGCCGTCGAGGCCAACTTCAAGGTGACCGTCGAGAAGATCAACATCCTCATCCGCAAGGGCAAGCTGCGCCGCAGCCGCCTCTCCGGTGGTTCCATCTTCACCGAGACGGATTCCCGTCGCGCCATCGTCACCCTGAAGAAGGGCGACGTCATCTCCCTCGCCTAATCTCGGAGCAGCCAAGCCATGCCCATCATCACCCATCGTCCCATCACCCCCGGCACGCGCTTCCTCGTTCGCGTGAAGACCGAGGGTCTGCACGCCGGTCGCCCCGAGCGCAGCCTCACCGAGAGCAACCATCGCGCGATGGGCCGTAACTGCTACGGCCGCATCACCTCCCGCCGTCGTGGCGGAGGCCATAAGAAGCTCTACCGCACCATCGACTTCCGCCGCGACCGCCTGGACGCCCCGGCCACCGTGCTCCGCATCGAGTACGACCCGAACCGCACCTCGCACCTCGCCCTCATCGAGTACGCCGACAAGACCCTGAACTACATCCTCGCACCGGATGGCCTCAAGGTCGGCGACAAGGTCGTCAGCACCAACACCGCGCAGGAGCAGCTGACCCCCGGCCTCTCCCTGCCGCTCCGTCTGATCCCTCCGGCCACCTTCATCCACTGCATCGAGATCGAACCCGGCAAGGGTGGTCAGCTCGCCCGCTCCGCCGGCGGCTTCGCCCAGCTCCTCGGCCTCGAAGCCGGACGCGCGATCCTGCGCATGCCCTCGGGCGAACAGCGCTACCTCAACGCCGATTGCCGCGCGACCGTGGGCATCGTCGGCAACGTCGACCACCACAACGCCAGCCTTGGTAAGGCCGGTCGCAGCCGCTGGAAGGGCATCCGTCCGCGCCAGCGTGGTATGTCCATGAACCCGGTCGACCACCCGAACGGCGGTGGCGGCGGCAAGAAGAAGGGCGGCGGCGGTCGTCAGCACCTCAAGTCCCCGTGGGGCCAGCTCGCGAAGGGCTTCCCGACGCGCATCAAGGCGAAGGCCTCCAACAACCAGATCATCCTGCGCCGCAACGGTCGCAAGGTGAAGCAGGTCTAACCTCCCCCCTAATCCTCTCCCAACATGGCACGCTCCCGCAAAAAGGGTTTCTATGTCGACTCCCACCTCGTCGACAAAGTCACCGTCGCCCAGAAGGCCAACAGCCGCAAGCCGATCAAGACCTGGTCGCGCCGTTCGACGGTCACCCCGGACTTCATCGGCCTCAACCTGGAAGTCCACAACGGCAAGGCCTTCGTCCCCGTCTATGTGACGGAAAACATGGTCGGCCATAAGCTCGGCGAGTTCGCTCCGACGCGCACCTTCCGCCAGCATACCCAGCCCTCCCGCAAGGAAGCCCAGTAATCCTCCTCCGTGCGCAACGCCCTCACCATGTCCGCCCTTCTCGTCGCCGCCACTGCGGTCGGCGCGGAAGTCCGTGCGCTTGGTGCGGCCGAAGCGGATGGCAAGGCTCCGGTCGTCGCGGTCGTCTCCGCCCGCGCGACGGATCTGGTGGTCCTGGATGGCGGACACGACCGCGGCTTCCGCCCTGGTACGGTCTGCAACGTGAGCCGTGACGGCCGCGCCTTCGGCGCCGTCGTCATCGCCGAAGCCGGCCTCCGCCGCTCCGTCGCCCTCATCCTTTCCCTCGACCCCTCCGCCGCGATCACCGCCGGCGACCTCGTCACCCTCCGCGCCAATCCCCGCATCTAACCCAACCTTTACCAAAGTCATGGAAGTCCACGCCACCACCCGTTTTGCCCGTATGTCGCCCCAGAAGGTGCGCGAAGTCGCGCGCCAGATCCAGGGTCTCCCCGCCGAGGAAGCCATCCAGCTCCTCCGCTTCATCCCGCGCAAGTCCGCCCGCCTCCTGGGCAAGACCCTCGCCAGCGCGATCGCCAACGCCGAGAACAACCACAACCTCTCCAGCAGCGACCTCGTGATCGTCTCCGCGACGGTCAACCAGGGTCCGGTCATCAAGCGATCGATGCCCGCCGCCCGCGGTTCCGCCCACCCTATCCACAAGTCCATGAGCCACATCCGCGTGGCCCTGGGTTCCGCCACCAAGTAATTTACGAAACATGGGCCAGAAAGTAAATCCGATCGGCTTCCGTCTAGCCGTCCGCCGCAACTGGGAATCCCGCTGGTACGCCACCAAGCGCGACTTCCCGGCCAACATCCTCGAGGACTACCGCATCCGCGAGTTCCTCAAGGAGAAGCTCCGTCAGGCGGCGGTGCCCCGCATCTTCATCGAGCGCGCCGGCCAGAAGGTCCGCGTCCGCATCTGGACCGCCCGCCCGGGCGTCGTCATCGGCCGCAAGGGCGATGAGCTCAAGAACCTCCGCGCCGAGATCCAGAAGGTCGCCGGCAAGGCCCGCATCGACGACATCATCCTCGAAGTGAACGAAGTGAAGCGCCCCGACCTCGTGGCCCAGCTCGTCGCCGAGAACATCGCCCTGCAGCTCGAGCGCCGCATCTCCTTCCGTCGCGCCATGAAGAAGGCCGTCCAGACCACCATGACGAACGGCGCCGACGGCATCCGTATCCGCCTCGGCGGTCGCCTCGGCGGCGCCGAGATCGCCCGCGTCGAGTCCGCCCGCGTCGGTCGCGTGCCGCTCCACACCCTCCGCGAGAACATCGACTACGGCTTCACCGAAGCCCGCACCCTGGCCGGCAAGGTCGGCATCAAGTGCTGGATCTGCTCCAAGGACTCCGAGTTCTAAGCCTCCTCCCTCCACCCTTCATCTTCTAGACCAACATGGCCAATCTCCAACCCGCTCGCACCAAGTGGCGCAAGCACCGCAAGGGCAAGATCCGTGGCAACGCCACGGCCTGTAACACGCTGTCCTTCGGCGACTTCGGCATCCAGTCCCTCGATCGCGGCCGCGTTCCGGCCAACCAGATCGAAGCCGCCCGTATCGCCATCTCCCGCGCCCTGAAGCGCAAGGGCAAGATGTGGATGCGCATCTTCCCCCACACCCCGGTGACCAAGAAGCCGGCCGAAGTCCGCATGGGTTCCGGCAAGGGCAGCGTCGAATACTACGTGGCCTGCGTCAAGCCGGGCACCATGCTCTTCGAAGTCGCCGGCGTGCCGATCACGATGGCCCGCGAGGCCATGCGCCTCGCCGACACCAAGCTCCAGCTTCGCTGCCGCTTCGTCGCCCGCGAAGAACTCGAAAAGTATTGATGCAACCGGCCAAGCCCACCCATAACTGACCCTTTTCACCGATGTCCACCTACCGGAAAGATAAGCCCACCGCCGCCACGGCCCTCCGCCCCCTGGCTCCTGCCGAACTGCAGAAGCGCATCCGCGAAGCCCGCGAGGAGCTGCTCAGCCTGCGCCTCAAGAAGGCCACCGGCGCCGTCGAGAACTCCGCCCGTTTCCGCGCCCTGCGCCGCGACGTCGCCCGTTGCATGACCGTCCTTTCCGGCAAGTCCGCTCCGGCGAAGAAGAAGTAACCCACCCCTAAACGCATTTACCGATGTCCGAAGACCGCTCCAATCGCAAGACCCTCCTGGGTCTCGTCGCCTCCCGCTCGGGAGACAAGACCATCAAGGTCAACTACCAGTACACCGTGCCGCACCCCGTGTACGGCAAGGAGGTCAAGCGCCGCACCGTCCTGCACGCGCATGACGAGAAGAACGAATGCAAGCCCGGCGACAAGGTCGAGATCATGGAGACCCGTCCCCTTTCCAAGCTGAAGCGCTGGCGCGTCGTCCGCGTCGTCGAAGCCGCCAAGATCGCCGCCCAGTCCATCGACGACTGAACGGCTCCTCCCTAACCCAAGACCCTTCTTACAATGATTCAGATGCTTTCGCGGCTCGAAGTAGCCGACAACACCGGGGCCCGCAGGGTCCGCATGATCCGCCGTCTCGGCCAGCTCACCGACACCGCCGGCGTGGGTGACATCATCATCTGCTCGGTCAAGGATTCGACCCCTGACGCCCAGGTGAAGAAGGGTTCGGTCTGCCGCGCCGTCATCGTGCGCACCGTCGCTCCGATCCGCCGCGCGGACGGCAGCTACCTCCGCTTCGACACCAACGCCGTCGTCATCCTCGACGAGAACGGCAACCCCAAGGGCACCCGCATCTTCGGGCCCGTCGCTCGCGAGCTCCGCAGCAAGAACTTCATGAAGATCATCTCCCTCGCTCCCGAGGTACTCTGAACACCATGTCCAAGACCGACATCAAGAAGGGTGACGAAGTCATCGTCATCGCCGGCGCCGAAAAGGGCAAGCGCGGCAAGGTCGTCAGCTACAACCGTGCTGACGAACGCCTCACCATCGAGGGGCTGAACCTCGTGAAGCGCCACCTGAAGCGCACCCAGGACGGGCAGGGCGGCATCACCGAGAAGGAAGCCCCCATCCATCGCTCCAACGTGATGCTCGGCTCCCTCTGGGACGCCCGTCGCGCCAAGAAGCCGGCCAAGGCCGCCAAGAAGTAAGCCTGACGAAACCACCCGAGATCTAACACGCAAATGGCATCCGTTCCTTATCTGAAGAAGTACTACCTCGAGAAGGTCGTCCCCGAGCTCATCAAGAGCCGCGGTTACAAGAACATCCACCAGGTTCCGAACCTGAAGAAGATCGTCCTCAACTCCGCCTTCAAGGCCGAGGCCGACAAGGGCCACATGGCCGAAGTCGTCAAGGACATCACCAAGCTCTCCGGCCAGAAGCCGGTCATCACCAAGGCCACCAAGTCCGTCGCGAGCTTCAAGGTCCGCCAGGGCATGCCCCTCGGCTGCATGGTCACCCTCCGCGGCGCCCGCATGTGGGAGTTCTACCTCCGCCTCACCGCGGTGGCCCTCCCGATGATCCGCGACTTCCGCGGCACCTCCAACCGTCTCGACGGCCGCGGCAACTACTCGCTCGGCATCGTGGACCACACCATCTTCCCGGAAACCCAGGCTGACGGCTCCCAGCGCGCCAACGTCGGCATGGACGTCGTCATCGTCACGTCGGCCCAGACCGACGACGAAGGCCGCGAGCTCCTCCGTCTCCTCGGCATGCCGTTCCGCCGCTCCAGCGCCGCCGACGCGGCCGCCGCCGCCACCGCCGCCAAGGCCTGAACCTCCCACCTCTTACCAGCATGGCCAAGAAGTCCGTCATCCAGCGCGCCCTCAAGCGCGAACGCCTCGTCAAGAAGTACGCCGCCAAGCGCGCCGAACTCAAGAAGGTCCTCGCCGACCCTCAGGTCACCGAGGAGGCTTTCTACGAAGCGCAGCGCAAGCTCGCGAAGCTGCCCCGCAGCTCCTCGAAGGTCCGCCAGAAGAACCGCTGCTCCATCTCCGGTCGTCCGCGCGCGTTCATCCGCAAGTTCGGCCTTTCCCGTATCACCTTCCGCGAGCTCGCGCTCAACGGCCAGATTCCCGGCGTCACCAAGGCCTCCTGGTAACCCAACAGACCCACCAAAACCATGTCCGCTTCTACTGACACCATCGGGGATTTCCTCACCTCCATCCGCAACGCTTCGCAGGCCAACAAGGCCGCGATCACCGTCCAGTGGTCCCGCCTCCGCGAAGGCGTCGCCAAGATCCTCGTCGACGCCGGTTACGTCGCCTCCGCCCGCAAGGCCGAGCGCGACGGCCTGCCCGTCCTCGAGGTCACCCTCAAGTACGTCGCCGGCGTCCCGGCGATCACCAGCATCGAGCGCATCTCGACCCCTGGCCGCCGCATCTATGCCGGTTACAGCTCCGTCCCCAAGGTCATCGGCGGCATGGGCGTCTCCATCCTGACCACCTCCCGCGGCGTCATGACCGACGCCGAGGCCCGCCGCCAGAAGGTCGGCGGCGAGCTCCTCGCGAAGGTCTGGTAACCCGTCCCACCCTTAAACAAGCAACTCAATGAGCCGAATTGGTAAGCAGCCCGTCAACATCCCCGACAAGGTGACCGTGTCCGTGAAGGACAACGTCGTCGTCGTCAAGGGGCCCAAGGGCGAACTCTCGAAACCCTTCCCGAAGGAGATCGGCGTCGTCGCCGACGCCAAGGTCGTCAACGTCACGGACCTCACCGAGGTCAAGGACGCCGCCGGCAAGGTCGTGAAGCCCGGCACCGCCGGCGCCCTCCACGGCACCGTCCGCGCGATCATCCGCAACATGTGCGAAGGCGTCGCCACCGAATACACGAAGACCCTCCTCATCGAAGGCGTCGGCTTCAAGGCCATCCTCAAGGGCAACGTCCTCGACCTCGCCCTGGGCTATTCTCATCCCATCCAGTACGTCATCCCGGCCGGCGTGAAGGTCGTCGTCACCGACGGCACCAAGCTCGTCATCTCCGGCCCTGACCGCCACATGGTCGGGCAGGTCGCCTCGTCGATCAAGCTCTACAAGCCCGTCGAGCCTTACAAGGGCAAGGGTGTCCGCGTCGAAGGCGAATTCGTCCGCCGTAAGGAGGGCAAGAAGACGGCCTAATCCGCCCGAACCGAACACATTCCATGAAACTGCAGAAGAAGAATCTCCTGGCGCAGAAGCGTCGCTGGCGCATCCGCAAGACGGTGCGCGGCACCGCCGCCCGCCCGCGCCTCGCGCTGAAGATGACCCACGTCCATCTCTACGCCCAGGCCATCGACGACGACAAGGGCGTGACCCTCGTCTCCCTCGCGACCACCTCCAAGGACCTCCGCGGCCAGAAGCTCAAGGCCAACGTCGCCGGCGCCACCGCGTTCGGCGCCGCGTTCGGCGCCAAGGCCAAGGCCGCCGGTCTCACCACCGTGGTCTTCGACCGCGCCGGCCGCCGCTACCACGGCACCGTCAAATCCTTCGCCGAAGCCGCCCGCCAGGCCGGTCTGACCTTCTAATT
>JBEDDU010000312.1:0-3269 GCA_041176065.1 Verrucomicrobiota bacterium
GGGAGGGCGCGGTCGGTGGTGTTCAGGGTCACGACCTCGAAGCTCTGGCCCAGTTCGGCCAGCAGCGCGTCAGCCGGGCCGGCCGACTGTTCGCCGCCCTGCGGCAGGGCGTTGGAGATCGGCAGCGAGCTGATCAGCGCGAGCTTGGGGCGCTCGAGGCGGGCGACGGAGGCGACGAGCTTGGACAGGTCGAATTCCAGGAAGCGTTCGCGCGAAGGGTCGAGCATCGGGATGCCGCGCACCGTGTCGGCCAGCTGGGCCGTGAGGCCGAGGTAGGCGTTGCCTTGGGCGGCGCGCATCGGGGCGAGACCCTGGCGCTGGGCGCGTTGCTCTTCCTTGGTGTCCGGACGCGGGTCGGTCACGACGAGGCGCACCTTGCCTCCGGAGGCGGCGACGTATTCGCGGAGGAGCGTCTCGACGCGGCGCGAGTAGCTTTCGAGGTAGGGGCGCAGCTTGACGTCGGAGCGGCTGACGAAGAACTCGAGCGTCACCGGCTCGTCGAGCTGGGCGATGATTCGCTTCGAGCCCGGCGAGAGCGTGAAGGTGCGGTCGGCGGTGAGGTCCGCGCGCGCGCCGACGGCGCCGAAGATGAGGTTGACGAAGAACGCGGCCGCGAGGACGGCGGCGGCGGCGAGGAGGGCTTGGGAGCGGTTCATGGCTGGGGTTGCGGCGTTCAGCGGCGTTCGACGACGATGGTGCTCAGGCCCAGGCCGGCGAAGGCCACGGACAGGAAGTAGGCGACCGGCCGGGCGTCGACCAGGCCGAGGGTGAAGGGCTCGAGGTTGCGCCACAGGCCGAGGCGGCGGATCTCGTCGATGCCCGCGGAGCCGAACGCGCCGGCGAGCAGTTCGTCGAAGACGCCGTAACCGACGAGCACGAGGAGGAAGCAGGCGAGGAAGCCGGTCACGAAGGCGATGACCTGGCTGCGCGTGAGCGCGGAGGCGACGGCCGCGACGCCGAGGCAGGCGCCGGCGCAGAGCAGCGAGCCCGCGTAGCCGGAGAGGATCACGCCCCAGTCGGGATCGCCGAGCCAGCTGACCGTGAAGGCCACGGGCAGCGTCATCAGCAGCGCGCACGCGAGGAAGAGCCAGGCGGCGAGGAACTTGCCGAGGGCGGCCTGCCAGACCGTGATCGGCCAGGTGAGCAGCAGCTCGAGCGTGCCTTGGCGGCGCTCTTCGGCCCAGAGGCGGGCGCCGGCGGCGGGGGCGAGGAACGCCCAGAGCCACGGGTGATAGAGGAAGAAGCGGTCCAGGCTGGCGACGCCGGATTCGTAGAGCCCGCCGACGAAGAACGCGAGGGACACCGCGAAGGCGTTGAAGACCGCGAGGAACACATAGGCCAGCGGCGTGCGGAAGTAGCCGGCGAACTCACGACGGAGCATCGCGGCGAAAGGCTTGAGGCCGGGGGCGGCGGGAGCAGGGGAGGTCATGGGAAGAGGTTCAGGCGGTGAGCTGGCGGAAGACGGCGTTGAGGTCGTCGCCGCGGGCGAGGAACTTGTCGCGCGACTCGTCGCAGCGGACTTCGCCCTTCGCGATCACGATGACGCGCGTGCAGAGTTCGCCGACCTCTTCGAGGATGTGGGTCGAGACGATGACCGCCTTGCGGGCGGCCATGTCCTTGAGGATCCGGCGCACCTCGTGCTTCTGGTTGGGGTCGAGGCCGTCGGTCGGCTCGTCGAGGATCAGCACCTCGGGATCGTGGAGGACCGCCTGGGCGAAGCCGACGCGCATGCGGTAGCCCTTGGAGAGCGTGTCGATGCTCTGGGCGGCGACTTCTTCGAGCCGGCACAGGGCGAGGGTGCGGCGGACGCTCTCGGCCGGTTCGGCGAGGCCGCGCAGGTCGGCGGCGAAGCGCAGGAACTCGCGGACGGTCATCTCGCCGTAGGCCGGCGCGCCTTCGGGCGAGTAGCCGAGGTGCTGCTTGGCGCGGACCGCGTCGGTATCGACGTCGAGACCCGCGATGCGCGCGGCGCCCGCGTCGGCGCGGAGGTGGCCGGTGAGCATCTTCATGGTCGTGGACTTGCCGGCGCCGTTGGGTCCGAGGAAGCCGACGACCTCGCCGCGGTCGACGGAGAAGGAGACGTCCCGCACGGCGCGGAGCGCACCGTAGGACTTGGACAGGTTCTGGGCTTCGATGAGGGGCATGGGAGGGAAAGGTCAGCGGTTCTGCGGCGTGCCTTGCGAGGCGACGCGGATGCCCGCCTGTTGAAGTTTTTCGGCGATGCGCAGCAGGAGCTGCTGGTTGAATTCGAGCTGCCTGCCGACGTCGGCCGGATGATACCAGTACATCAGGCGGATGTTGACGGCCCATTCGCCGAATTCATGGACGTGCGCCAGGGGCGGATGGCTGGGCTGGAAGCCTTCATGGTTCGAAAGCAGTCCGCGGATGATCTCGGCGGCCTCGGCGACCTTGTCGGCGGGCGTGTTGGCCTCGAGGTGCACGAGGTCCTGCGCGCGGATGAAGTCCCGGCGGGTCAGGTTGACGATCGGGCGCGTGGCGAGGTCGCCGTTCGGGATGGCGAGGCGCTGGCCGTCCAGCAGCATGATCGTCGTCGAGCGGAGCCCGAGCGACTCCACCTTGCCTTCGTGCGAGCCGATGTTGATCACGTCGCCGAGGGTGAAGGGTTGGTCGACGATGAGCATCACGGCCCCGAAGACGTTCTTGATGGTGTCCTGCGAGGCGAAGGCCAGGCCGACGACCGCGCCGGCGAGCAGGCCGAGGATCGCATCGGAAGATTTCGGATCGATGATGGAGATCGCCTTGAAGGCGCCGACGAGGATCACCGCGATGCGGATGACCGTGGAAAACATCGGGACGAGGATGTCATCGAGCTTGTTCTCGGAGCGGTCGGCGATCTTCTGAGCCCAGGCGATCGGTACGGCGAGCAGGTGGAACACCGCCGTGGTGTGGGCGATCGAGCACAGGAACGCGCCGCCGACGGACGCGAATTCCAGCCAGCCGATGTGCGCCAGATAGGGTTTGTTGTCCTTGATCAGGAAGAGGAGGACGTAGGCCGGCAGGATCAGGGGCAGCGCCTTGCCGAGGGCCGCGACGAAAGCCCCCGCGACGGGGCTTTCCCCGAATTTCGTGGAGATCCACCGCAGCACCTTGTCGGCGAGCCAGCCGGCCGCATAGGCCAGGGCGACGTAACCGATGGCGTGCACGGCGATGCTGCCCCAGTCTTCGGGCGCCTTGGCGATCACGTTCCGGACGTCGCCGACGATGAAGTACTGGGCCGGAGCCGACGCGGCGGGGGCGGCGGCTCCGGC
>JBEDDU010000313.1:0-4432 GCA_041176065.1 Verrucomicrobiota bacterium
TGTCGGTCGAGTAGATGACGTGCGCGCCGCGCTGGGTCAGCGAGGCGTTGAGCTCGGCGGTGTTCGTCAGGTTGAAGTTGCCGGCGACGAGCAGGTTGCGGGTCGGCCAGATGGACTTGCGCGCGTAGGGGTGGCAGGAGACCGAATCGAAGCTGCCCGAGGTGCCGTAGCGCAGGTGCCCGAGCAGGAGCTCGCCGCCGAAGTCGAAGTGGCGCTTCACGGTCTCGGGGAATTCCGGGACGATGACGGCCTCGCGCATCTTGTCGGCGTAGGCCTTGATCTGGCGGGTGAAGATCTGGGTCAGGCCCTGGGCGCCGATCTCGCGGTCGCGGAAGAGGAAAGCCTCGCCGTTCGCCGAGCCGATCTTGACGCAGCCGATGCCGGCGCCGTCCTGCCCGCGGTTGTGCTGCTTCTCCATCAGCAGGAAGAGCTGGTTGAAGCCGTGCAGCGGCGTGCCGTACTTCTCCTGATACCACTTCAGGTCCTTGGTCAGCCGGACAAGGGCAATGCCGCATTCGTGCCTTAAGGAGTCGCTCATCGCAGGCCTCGGAGTTTGCCCGTCCGGCGCGCGTCCTGTCCAGCGCTTACTATTAAGAGCGCAGCAGGCGGTCGAGCCGGGCGAGGCTCTCGCCGATCAGGCCCGCCATGTCGCCGTGCTGCCGGAAGGCCGGATCCCGGTGGTATTCGGCCAGGCCGTCGGCGAGTTCCTTGGCTTTTTCGGGCGAGGTCAGGGGATTGGCCCGCATCGCGGCCAGCAGGTCCTTGACCCGGTCGGGGGCGGCGAGGTGGCGGCGGTGGATGAGCGACTGCTCCTCGCGCCGGTATTGGGCGGCGGAGGCGGCGTTGATGTGCTTGGCGCAGAGCTGGGCGAAGGGCCGGTTCTCCTTGAACGACCCCGGGAGGTAGAACCGGAGGCGCCCGTCGTAGCTCTGCTGGTCGAAGTCCATCGCGCGCACGCGGATGGCGGTGGCGTCGAAATCCGGGGTGACGGCGATGACGAAGTTGTAGGCGCGCATGTCGCCGAGCAGGCGCACGAGGCAGCGTTCCTCGAACTTGATGAGCTCCTTGGCGAGGCGCACCGGGTGGTGGCCGTCGGCGTGCAGCCATTTCTCGGCGAAGATGTCGCCGGGGATGCCGGTGACGTGCTCCTCGACCAGCGTCTCGCCCCAGGTGAGGTAGAGCATGCGGTTCGGGGAGAGCAGGTGCTCGAGCTCGAGGCCGCACACGCGCGAGGCGTCGCCGACCTTCACGTAGAAGTAGTCGTGGTTCTCGTTGTACGCGTTGACGATCCGCACGCGGAAGGGCTGCGAGTTGCCGAACGAGCAGAAGTCCACGCGGTCGACGTAGACGTGGCTGAACACCTTCATGCCGCCTTCGCCGCGCAGCAGCGCATACGTCTCGAGCAGGCCTTGCGACAGGCGGCCCATCTCCTCGGGCGGATAGGCGACGGTCTCCCAGAGGGTGTCCTTGCCGCGTTCGAGCAGGGGCATCGCCGCGGTGAAGCCGCGCAGCTGGGCGTACGAGACGGGCAGCGGGACCTCGCGGCCTTCGCGGGACAGGTAGGCGCGCAGTTCCTCGCCGATGGGATACGCCGGCTTGCGGTTCGTCCGCTTGAACTCGGCTTCGCTTCCGGCGGCGTCCATCGTCAGTCCAGGTTCGGCCGCGCGCTCGTCTCTTCGACCACGACCTGAAGCGGCGCGCCGGGATGGCATTCGGCGCGGTAGGCGATGAAGCCGCGGCGGTGTTCGTCGTAGACCGGCCAGAGCAAGGTGCGGTCGGTCTCGGGCACGGCGACGGCGGCGAGCTCCTCGCGCGCGAAGAAGGCGAAGCGGCCTTCGTCGATCGTCTCCGGCAGGGACTTCAGCGGCTGGCGGCAGTCGAAGAGGAACATGAGCCAGTGCGACTGGCCTTCGTAGCCTTTCTCCGAGATCATGCCGAAGAGGTGCAGGTCTTCGGTCGCGACCGTCACGCCGGTCTCCTCGAAGGTCTCGCGTACGGCGCATTCGAACGGCGATTCGCCGAGGCCCATCTCGAGCTTGCCGCCGATCGGGCTCCAGCAGCCGAGGTTCGGGGCCTTGGTGCGCTGGATGAGCAGGAGGCGGCCGGCCTCGTCGCGCAGGAAGACGAGGACGCTGATCTTGAAGGGCAGGGCGGCGCCGGCGGTCATGGCGACACCCTTGCGGGCGGAGTCCGGCGGCACAACCCCGGAGTGCGTTCAGCTGGCGAGGATGGCTTCGATCCGCTTGAGTTCTTCCGACGCGAAGGGCGCCGACGAAGCCGCGGCCACGCACTGCTCGAGCTGGGATACCTTGCTGGCGCCGATGATGGCCGTCGTCACGCGACGGTCGCGGAGGACCCAGGCGATCGCCATCGAGGCGAGCGGCTGTCCGCGGTCCGCGGCGACTTCCGCGAGGCGGCGGACCTTCCCCATGCGGACGGCGTCGAGCTGTTCGGGGCGCAGGTAGCCGTGCGGCTTGCCCGCCCGCGCGTCGGCCGGCACGCCGCGCAGGTAGCGGTCGGTGAGCATGCCTTGGGCGAGAGGCGAGAAGACCGCGCAGCCGAGGCCTTCCTTCTCGACCACGTCGAGCAGCCCGGCCTCCGGCGTGCGTTCGAAGAGGCTGTACTTGGGCTGATGCGCCACGCACGGGGTGCCGAGGTCGCGGAGGATGGCGCACGCGCGCGCGGTGTCCTCGGGGTTGTAATTGGAGATCGCCGCGTAGAGCGCCTTGCCCGAACGGACCGCCTGGGCGAGCGCGCCCATGGTCTCCTCCATCGGCGTGTGCGGATCGCGACGGTGGCTGTAGAACACGTCCACGTAAGGCAGGCCCAGGCGTTTCAGCGACTGGTCCAGCGAGGCGAGGAGGTATTTGCGCGAACCGAAATCCCCGTGCGGCCCCGGCCACATCGTGTAGCCGGCCTTGGTGGAGACGATCAGCTCGTCGCGATACGCGCCGAGGTCTTCGCGCAGGATGCGTCCGAAGTTCTCCTCCGCGCTGCCGGGCACGGGCCCGTAGTTGTTCGCGAGGTCGAAGTGCGTGACGCCGAGGTCGAAGGCGCGCAGGGCGATCGCGCGCGCGTTGCCGAAATCGTCGACGCTTCCGAAGTTATGCCACAGTCCGAGCGAGACCTTGGGCAGGTGAAGGCCGGACCGACCGCAGCGGGCCTGGAAAGACTTTTGGGCGTAGCGGGCGGGGTCGGCCTGGTGCATGCTCCCAATCAAATCACCGAACCCGACCTTGCCAGCGCTTAACAGGCTGCCTGTCGGGGTTGGGCGGCGGACTTCTTCGCGTCGGCGTCCGTCTCGGCACGGGCTTCAGGCAGCCCCTCCGTCGGTCGTCCGTTCAGGGAGAGCAGGCCGTGGCGATCCACCAAGCTCAGGGCCCGGGCGATCTTCTCGACGCTTTCCTCCCCCCGCGTCGCGGTGGCGTGGATATAGGTAAAGAGGCAGAACAGTACGATGGCCCATAATCGGAGCATCGGGAAGAGGGATGGATGGTTCGCGCCCATGCTCGTTATTATGCAGACCCTATGCCGAAGGGGCCCAAGAGGGGATATTGTCTAAAAGTAGACACAAATAGCGGGACGAAAGGGCCTTTAATTCAAAAAGAGGCACAGGCTTTCTTTAATATGCGCTCCTCGTTAGGTGGGTATAACGCCATGCCTGAGCTCGCCGAAGTCGAATATTTCCGCCGCCGTTGGGATATCGGCCTCGGTCGCAAGGTTTCCGCCGTTCATCTGAACCCCAAGGCGCGGATCGGCCGAGGCATCGCCGCCACGGTGATGACCCGGGCGCTGGCCGGCGCCAAGCTCGTCGAGTCGATGGCCGCCGCGAAGCAGATGGCTTTCCGTTTTTCGGGAGGAGCCTGGCTCGGCGTGCACCTCGGGATGACCGGACGACTCGAAGCCGGCGAGGCGGAGCGCGAGCCGACGCCTTACGATCACTTCAAGCTGACGATGTCCGGCGGCAAGGAACTCGTCTTCGTCGACCCGCGTCAGTTCGGACGCGTGCAGTTCTGGCAAGGCGAGGGCAGGCCGCCGTGGTGGGAGAAGATCCCTCCGGCCATCCTTTCGCCGGAGTTCACCGTCGGCGTCGTCGAAGTCTTCCTCCGACGTCGCGCGCGCACGGCCATCAAGCCGGTGCTGCTCATGCAGGAACGTTTTCCCGGCATCGGCAACTGGATGGCCGACGAAGTCCTCTGGCGCGCCGGCTTCCATCCGCAGGCGAAGGCCGGCGCGTTCGGACCGAAGTCCGTCCGCAAGCTGCACGCCACCTTGCGCGAGGTCTGCGCCGAAGCGATGGACGTGATCGGCAAGGATTGGTCCGATCCGCCCGACTCCTGGCTCTTCAACCACCGCTGGAAGGACGGCGGCCGCTGCCCGCGTTCGAAGAAGCCGCTCGTCCGCGAGGACGTCGGCGGACGCACCACGTGCT
>JBEDDU010000314.1:0-5503 GCA_041176065.1 Verrucomicrobiota bacterium
TCCTGGCGCCCCGTCGCTTCCGCTCCGACCGAAGGCCGCAACCTGAAGTCCACGGGTTTCGCGGAGATGCCGCTCCCGCAAGCGATCCGCCTGATGCTCGAGGAGGATGCGACCCTCCCCGGCAAGATCCTCGCGGAAAGCACGCACATCGAGTGGACGGTCAACGAGGTCGTGCGGGCCTTCGCCGCCGGCGGACGCCTCTTCTACTGCGGCGCCGGCACCAGCGGCCGGCTCGGCGTCCTCGACGCCAGCGAATGCCCGCCGACCTTCCGGACGCCTCCTCGCCTCGTCCAAGGCATCATGGCCGGCGGCAACCAGGCGCTCTGGAGCGCGGTCGAAGGCGCCGAAGATGATGCCGACGCCGGCCGACGTGCCATCGAAGCCCGCTCGATCCAGGCGAACGACGTCGTCATCGGCCTTTCCGCCAGCGGCCATGCGCCCTTCATCTGGGGCTGCCTCGCGGAGGCCCGCCGACGCGGCGCCAAGACGGTGCTCGTCTCATGCAATCCCGGCTACCGCGACCACCCGCTGCTCGACCGCGCCATCCTGCCCGACACCGGACCGGAAGTGCTCACGGGTTCCACGCGCCTCAAGGCCGGCACCGCGACGAAGCTCGTCCTCAACCTGATCACCACGCTCGCGCTCGCCCGCTCCGGCAAGGTCATGAGCAACCTGATGATCGACCTGAAACCCTCGAACTCGAAGCTGCGCGGCCGTGCCGTCCGCATCGTCCGGGAACTCACCGGCGCCGACGAGGCCTCCGCCCGCCAGGCCCTCGAAACGAGCGGCTGGGTCATCCGCCAGGCGTGCGCCAAGCTGACCGGACGCTGAACTTTCGCCCCACCTCAACCCATGCTCCGCTCCTGCCTCCTTCTGCTGGCCTGCACCCTTGGCGTCTTCGCCTTGGATCGGGCCACGCTCGACCTGTCACTGGAAGCGCCGGCCCTGAACACCGACCCCGGGCCGGAATACGCCGACGCCAACCGTCCCGGCAACATGATCATCGGCCTCGACCGGACGCCGAAGGGACGGCTCTGGGCCGCCTGGATCGGGAACGGCGACAGCGCCAACGGTTTCCTGATGCTGGCCTCGTCGGACAACGGAGGCAAAAGCTGGTCGAAGCCCCGGCTGGTCATCGATCCGACTGACCTTCCCGGAAAGCCCAATCGACGCACGCTCGTCGGCAACCTCTGGACCGACCCCCAGGGACGCCTCTGGTGCTTCTTCGACCAGAGCTTAGGCTACTTCGACGGACGCGCCGGCGACTGGGCAACCCGCTGCGACAACCCCGACGACGCGAACCCCACCTGGTCCGCCCCGGTGCGCATCGCCGACGGCTGCACGCTCAACAAACCGACGGTGCTCGCCAACGGCGACTGGCTTCTGCCGGTCTCGCTCTGGACGCGCGACCGCATCGGGCCGTGGAACAAGGACTTCCCGGGCGTGGAGACCTTCCGTGAACACCACCGCGACCTCGCCGCCATCCGCATGGCCAACGTCTATGCTTCCTCCGACCAAGGCAAGACCTGGACCCGCCGCGGCGGCGTGGCTTTCCCGAAGACCGACTTCGACGAGCATATGATCGTCGAACGCAAGGACGGCTCCCTCTGGATGCTCGCCCGCGCCGGCAACGGCATCAGCGAATCCACCTCGACGGACGGCGGCCGCACCTGGACCGCCCCCGCGGATTCGGCGATCAAGAACCCGAAGGCCCGCTTCTTCCTCCGTCGTCTCAATTCCGGCAACCTGCTGCTGGTGAAGAACGGGCCGACCGACGTCGCCCTCCCGCGTCGCTCCAGCCTGACCGCCTTCCTCTCGAAGGACGACGGCAAGACCTGGGGCCCCGGCCTGCTGCTCGATGACCGCGCCTCGGTCTCCTACCCCGACGGCTTCCAGGCTCCGGACGGCACGATCCATATCCTTTACGACTGGAACCGCCACACCGACGCCGAGATCCTGCTGGTGAAGTTCACCGAGGAAGACGTGGCCAAGCAGACCAAGGTCACGCGCTCGCTCGTGAACAAGGCCCTCAAGACCCCGCACCCCGAACTCGGCGGTCACGGCATCCGCCCCTCGGACAAATGGACGGCCCAAGGCCGCGAGGACGCCAAGCAGGACCGCACGAGCATCCCCTACGAGGGCTACTCACCGAACCGCATGGTCTGCGACACGACCCTGCGCCTGATGCCCGACGGTTCGTGGGTCTACTTCATGCTCGCCGGAGGCGACACCGAACCCTCTCCGCTCAACTACACCGCCATCACGCGCAGCACCGACGAAGGCAGGACCTGGACGCCGCTCGCGTCGTTCGACGTCGGCTTCCCCCGCGAAGGCAAGACCATCGGGCAAGGCCCGACCGAAGTCCTCGTGCGCGACGGACGCGCGACGCTCTTCTTCTCCACGCATTCGAAGCACTGGGCCAACGACTGGCGCTCGTGGTATCTGACCAGCGACGACTCCTTCAAGACCTGGAGCAAGCCGCAGGAACTCCCCGGACGCCTCAAGGAGCGCACCTTCATCCGTCCGTCGATCACCACGCGAGACGGACGCATCCTGCTGCCCTTCCAGCACTACGTCGGCCCCGAAGCCGAAAGGGACAAGGCTCCGCTCGACCGCGCCTTCACCAACCCTCGCAACGGCGTCCTGATGAGCGCCGACGGTGGCAAGACTTGGACCGAGCACGGCAACGTGCGCCTGACGCCCAACGACCGGTATTTCGGCTGGGCCGAACCGACGATCCATGAGCGTGCCGACGGCTCGATCCTCATGTTCATCCGTGCGGACGGACTCGGTGGCGTCCTCTATCAGGCCGTCTCCAAGGACGGCGGCCGCACCTGGCCGGAATTCGCCTCGGTCACGGAGATCCCCAACCCCGGCAGCAAAGCCACGCTGTTCCCGCTCGGCGGCAAGTCCGTCGCCCTGCTGCACAACAACAACTCCAAGCGCCGGGCCCCTCTGTCGCTCTGGATCAGTTTCGACGACGGCAAGACCTGGCCCTACCAGCGCGTCCTCGTCGCGGAAGCCGGGCCCGACCCGAAATACCCGGGCAAACTGATGAAGGGGTCGATCAATTACCCGGATGGTTTCGTCAGCGCGGACAGACAGTGGCTGCACTTCGCCTACGACGACGCCCGCCACCGCGCGGTGCATTACAGCGCCAAACTTCCTCCGCTGCCGGCCAAGTAAGCCGGCCTGGACGGGCAGAATGAGTTGGCAAAGCGGGGCCGAGGGCTAAGTTGCCCACTTCCCCGCCCATGCGCTTCCTCTTCGCCCTCGGGCTGTTCCTATCCTTTCCCTCCGCCCGGGCCGTCGACGCCGACGTGATCGTCTACGGGGCCACGCCGGGAGGCTTCTGCGCGGCCATCGCCGCCGCTCGCGAGGGCGCCAAAGTCGCCCTCATCGAACCGACCGCCCATGTCGGCGGGGTGAACACCGGCGGACTCAGCTTCAGCGATTCGAACCAGACGGTCCGCTCGACGCTGCTCGGCCTCTTCGAAGAATGGCATCAACGGGTGGCCGCCGACTACGCCGCCCGCGGCGTCAGACTGCCTTACGACGTCGCCGTCAAAAACAACGTGGTCTGGACCTACGAGCCGCACGTCGCCGCCCGCGTGACGGACGCGATGCTCAAGGAAGCCGGCGTGACCGTGGTGACCCGCCAACCGCTGGAGTCCGTCGAAAAAGAGGGCGCGAAGATCGTCGGCCTGCGGACGCCCGCCGGACTCCACGCCGCCAAGGTCTTCGTCGACGCCACCTACGAGGGCGACCTGCTGGCGAAGGCCGGCGCCTACTGGCACCTGGGCCGCGACGGGCGCGACGAATTCGGCGAATCCCTCGCCGGCCGCCAGTATTCCAAGCCGCTGATGGCGATCGACGGCTTCGACGCGCACGGCCTGCCGCTGCCCTTCATCACGACCGTGCGCAAAGGCGCCGATGACGCCGGGGAGCAGACGGTGATGGTCTACAGCTTCCGCCTCTGCCTCACCAAGGACCCCGCGAATCGCGTGCCCTTCCCCGCCCCCAGGGCTTACGACCCGGCCCGCTTCGAACTGATCCGACGTTATTTCCTGAAATATCCGAACGCACCCCTGCCCTGGGACCTCTATCCGCTGCCGGGCAACAAGTTCGACGCCAACAACGGCATCGGCAAGATGTTCTCGATGGGACTCGTCGGCGAGGCCAACGGCTGGTGCGCGTCGGACCCCGCCGGCCGCGCCAAGCTCTGGGACAAGCACAAGGAATACACGCTGGAGTTCTACCGCTTCCTCACGACCGACCCGGCCGTGCCGGCCAAGATCCGCGAGACGATGGCCGAACTCGGCCTCTGCCGCGACGAGTTCCCCGAGACCGGCCATTGGTCGCCCCAGCTTTACGTCCGCGAAGGCCGCCGTCTGGACGGCCGCTACACCCTGTCGCAGAAAGACATCCTCGAGGCCCCCGCGAAGGACGACCCCATCGCGGTCTCCTCCTTCCCGATCGATTCGCACGACTGCCGTCGCATCGCGCTGCCCGAAGGCGTGATCAACGAAGGCACCATCTTCCCGGTGCGCATGCCCGGCCGACCCCACGGCTACGCCTATCACGTCCCTTATCGGGCGATCACCCCGGCCGCCGCGGAATGCGTCAACCTGCTCGTCCCCGTCGCACTCTCCGCGACCCACGTGGCCTATTCGTCCGTCCGCGTCGAACCGACCTGGATGGCCATCGGCCAGAGCGCCGGCATCGCCGCCGCCCTCGCCGCCAAGGAGGGCGTCACGGTCCAGGCGCTCGACTACGGAAGACTCCGCGCCCGCCTGCTGGCTCAGCACCAGGTGCTCGACCTGCCGGTGCTGCCGCCGCCCGAGAAGGCCCGCCGACCAGCGGGACCGATGTCGCTCGACCCTAGGTCATTGCCCGGACTGATCCTGGATGACGCGCAGGCCGAACTTTCCGGTGACTGGCAAAGCTCCACGAACTTCAAGCCGCACGTCGGTACGGGCTACCGGCACGACGATCAGCGCTCCGACGGCAGGTCGCGCGCGGTCTTCCGCTTCAAGGCGCCGGCCGACGGGGAATTCGAGCTGCGCATGGCCTACTCCGCCCATGAGACCCGGACGACCCGTCTGCCGGTGACGCTCAGCGACGGCGCCGGCACGCAGGCCTTCGTGGTCGACCAGACCGTCCCGATGCCGGCGGGCGAAGCCTTCCGCCCGATCGGTCGCATCCGTCTCCGCCAAGGGGCCGATTACACGCTCACCTTGACCAATCAGGACACCCGCGGGTTCGTCATCCTCGACGCCTTCCAGTTGCTCCCGGTCACCGCGGCGGCAAAATGAGCGGCATGAAGCTCCGCCTCCTCCTCGGCCTCGCCGCGCTCCTGGCCGGCTGTTCCAGCCCGCAGCCCGGCCCCAAGCCGGCCTCCTTGCTGCCCGCCGGATGGGATGCCAAGGCCGCCGGGGACAAGGTCATGGCCGGCCTGTTCAAGGTCAGCGGCCCCGAAGTCAGAGGGGCGCATGACTCCCAC
>JBEDDU010000315.1:0-4836 GCA_041176065.1 Verrucomicrobiota bacterium
TTCGGAAAAACGCGGCACGCCCATCGAGGTGCGCTTCATCGTGCCGCCGAACATCGCGACCGCCGCCGCGCGCGACGAGATCATCTGCCGCCTCGAACTGCGCGTCGACGGCGCCCAGGTCGCTCCGGAAAACCTCGACCGCAGCAAGGCCTGGACCATCGAGCCCGACACGGTCTTCTTCCTGGCGATCCTCGAGAACCTCTGCCACGGCAAGCTGCAGGGCATCCTGCCGCTGACCCGCCGCCACCTGCGCCAGCTCCTCGCGATCGGCAAAGGCCTCAAGATCTTCCGCATGGCCAACGCGCCGGAGACCCCGCTCGCGTGGGACGGCGACCACCTCGACAAGGTCCACGAGCACCTCGACGAGCCCGTCGCCACGCCGCAGACCAACGCCGCCGGCGAGACGCCTGACGACGGACCCGAAGAACAGGAAGTCCGCTCCCAGGAACGCGGCCGCGAGGACCGCCCGTGGGTCGACGGCTCCATGAAGTGGCTGCGCATCCGCCTGCCCCAGCAGTCCTCCGGCCCGGTCGCCGAACTGCGCGACGTCCTGCAGCGCAGCGGCTTCACCCTCGAGACGACCACCCGCGAGTGGTATCTCGCCGGCACCATCCAGGTGCTCAACTTCCTCGCCCGCCATCACAAGCTGCTGATGACGGACAACGACGCGTTCTTCACGCACAACCTGTCCCACTCGCTGCGCAACGTCGACCTCGCCAAGGCGAAGTGCGACGCGTCCGAGGAGAACGACGGTTTCCGCTTCGCCATCGGCATCGATCCCGAAGGCAAGTCTCCGAAGGTCATCCAGGAAGCCCTCTCCAGCGGGCGCATGTTCTTCTACACCGACCGCGGCCCGCGCCTCATCACGCCGGAGCTGATGGAGTCGATCCGCAACGCCCAGCGCCGCATCACCGGCGAGGCCAAGCGCGACGTGGACCTGGACCTCAACCTGAAGATCGGGTACGCCGACCTGGCGAGCGCCGACGCCATCGCCGAGGAACTGCAGGCCGCCTTCGCCCCGCCCGAGACCTGGAGCCAGCGCTCCTCCGCGATCCGCAACCTTTCGAAGCTCCAGCCCGCCCCGATCCGCGAGGAGCTGGGCAAGATGCTCCGCATCTACCAGCAGGTCGGCGTGGCCTGGCTCTGGCACATCCATAACAACTCCCTCGGCGGCCTCCTCGCCGACGAAATGGGCCTCGGCAAGACCGTCCAGGCCTTGGCCTTCATGGAGGCCCTGCGCCAGCACCGTCACGAAGACGGCCCCTGCCTCGTGGTCTGCCCCGCCTCGCTGGTCGAGAACTGGCGCCGCGAAGCCCGTCGCTTCACCCCTTCGCTCAAGGTGCTCGCCCACCACGGCCAGAACCGCTTCACCGCGCCGGATTACCTGCAGCGCTTCGACCTCGTCATCACCTCCTACGGCACGCTTTCGCGAGACATCGCCGCGTTCACCGCCGTGGCTTGGGGCGCGGCGATCTGCGACGAGGGGCAGAACATCAAGAACCCGCGCGCGCAGGCCGCCAAGGCGGTCAAGCAGCTCGTGGCGAAGGGCCGCTACATCCTCACGGGCACGCCCGTCGAGAACTCGCTGGAGGACCTCCGCTCCCTCTTCGGCTTCCTGATGCCGGGCTACCTGCCCAAGCCCGAGGAACGCGTCCACGCCGACGAGCGCAAGTGGCACGACGACCGTCTGCTGCAGATGGCCGCTCCGTATATCCTGCGTCGCTCCAAGGTCGCCGTCGCCCCCGAGCTGCCGGCCAAGATCGAGCAGATCGTCTACTGCGACTTCGAGGACAACCAGAAGAAGATCTACGACGAGATCCTGGAGTCCACCCGCCAGGAGATCTTCGAGATGGAGATGGGCGGCGCCACCCAGGCCCGCATCCAGATGGCGGCCTTCAACCAGCTGCTGCGACTCCGCCAGATCTGCGCCGACCCGCGCATCCTCGACCCGAAGCTGGCCGAGGACGATTCGGCCAAGCTCCAGGCCTTCCTCGAACTCGTGGAGGAATCCAAGGACGCCGGCCACCGCATGCTGGTCTTCTCGACCTTCGTCACGGCCCTCCAGCTCCTCAAGGAAGCCCTCGAGGACCGCGACATCCCCTATTGCTACCTCGACGGCTCCACCAAGGACCGTCAGGGAGTCTGCGATAAGTTCAATTCGACCCCGGGCATCCCGGTGATGCTCATGTCGCTCAAGGCCGGCGGCACCGGTCTCAACCTGACGGGAGCCGACACGGTCATCCATTTCGACCCTTGGTGGAACCCCGCTGCCGAGGCCCAGGCCACGGACCGCGCCCACCGCATCGGCCAGACGCGTACCGTGACCAGCATCAAGCTGATCGCGGCCGGAACCATCGAAGAACGCGTCATGGAGCTCCAAAAGTCCAAGTCTGAGATGTTGCGTAAGCTCCTGACCGAATCAGACTCCGTCTCGTCCGGCCTGAGCCTTGACGTCATCAAGGACCTCCTCCGCAAGGACTGACCCCCTCCCATGCTTTCCGCCTTCATTCGTCGTAACAAGTCCCGGAGCGAGATGACGTTCCTGGAACACCTGGACGACCTCCGCGTCTCCCTCCTCCGCGTCCTCGGCGTCTTCGCCGTCGGCATGGTCGCCGCGCTGATCTTCTACCGCGAGACCCCCGCCCTGCTCAACCTGCCGCTGGAATGGGCCAAGCACCCGGAGACCTCGCCGATCGGCGCCGTGCTGAGCAAGCCAGACCCCGGCCTGGTCGCCATGGGCGAGCTCAAGGAATTCACCTTCATGGGCGTCTGGAAGGTGCTCATGTACGCCGCCTTCGGCGTCGGCATCGCGCTCGCCTCACCGGTGTTCCTCTACGAGACCGCCCGCTTCGTGGGCCCCGCCCTGACCGACCGCGAGAAACGCGGCCTGATCCCCTTCTGCGTCGCGGCCTTGATCCTCTTTCTCATGGGGGCCGCCCTGGCGTTCTTCTGGCTGAGCCCGATGTCCATCCAGATCTGGCAGCACTTCGCCGAAGGCCTCAAGATGGAAGTCACCTGGCAGGCGTCGGACTACTACGCCTTCGTGGTGATGATGTGCCTCCTCACGGGCCTGACCTTCCAGTTCCCGCTCGCCCTCATCATCCTGATGTGGCTCGAGCTCGTGCGCCCGCGTACCCTCCTGAAGTCCTGGCGCGGCATGCTCTTCGGCATCATGGTGCTGGTCGCGATGATCACCCCTATCGCCGAACCGATCTCGCTCTTCGTCATGACCGGGGTGCTCTTCGGCTTCTACCTGGCCGCCGTCGGCGTCGGCACGGTCATCGTGCGCCGCAAACGCGTCGCCCGCGGTGACAAGCCCAACCCCGAAGACGACGACCTGCCGGACGACGATGACGAAGACGACGACGGAGACGATGACGGCTATCGTCCGGCCCGCTCCGTCGACCCGGTGACGCCTTCGACTCCTGCCTTGGGCTCCTCCGCGACCAGCAAGCCCAAGTCCACCCCGCCGCCCGCCGAAGGCGACCTGAGCTCCCTCGACTAAGCCCATGAAGCTAAGACTCCTCCTCGCCTTCCTCGCCCTGCCGCTCGTCGCCCAGACAAGCCCTTTCGGCACCAAGGTCTCCGCGGAGCCGGCCCCGGCTGCGGCTCCGGCGGCGCCCGCCCCGGCCGCCCCCGGCCTCTCGGATGAGTTCGTCGACAACTCGGTGCAGATCTCTCCGTTCCGTCCTTCGTCGCTGCCTGAGGCCAAGACGACCCGCACCTTCCAGCTCTCGAAGTTGAATCGCCTGGGCTCGGCCGAGACCACGAAGGAACTGCAGCGCCTCTACTCGGCCTTCGCCTCTCAGAGCATCGTCGACGGCTCCCCCGCCGGCTCGAGCAAGGCCCTCGGCTACGTGACCCCGGTGACCTACTCGATCCTCCAGGATCTCGGCGACAACCGCTACCTGGCCAAGGCCGCCTGGCCGGCCGCCGGCCCCAACGAGGCCCTCGCCGCCGGCGTCGACACGATGGCCCTCCTCCTGCTCGAGAAACCCGCCAAAGCCGGCGACACGGGGACGATCAAAGGCATGCATGTCGGCGCGGTGGCGATCCTCTTCACGCCTGACTTCGCCCCGCTCAAGGGCCGTCGCCTCACCCTCCGCCGCGAAGCGTTCGTCGAATGCGCGACGCTCGAAGACTCTCCCGCCGGCCTGCAGCGCTTCGTCGAAGCCATCGCCGCCGGCGCCGAACTGAGCGCGACGACCAACGAGACCACCCCTTGCAAGAAGTGCGGCGGCCTGGGCTTCACGCGCGAGGCCCAGAAAGGCCAGCTGGTCGACAAGCGCATCCCGTGCGCGGATTGCGCCAGCACCGGCAAGCAGATCATCTCGGTCGAGACGAAGTTCGTCCCCTGACCGGGACAATCCGCATCCTGCGCTTGCGCAGGGGCGGCATCGTCCGCAGATTGCGGCGTGTCCTCCCCGCTGCACGCCGGCCTAGAAGCCCATTTCGCGGCCCTCGAGCAATTCCTCGCGGCGCAGGAACTGGCGTTCGAACCTGAGGTCCGTCCGATGGTCCGCGACGTGCTCGCCCACCCGGGCAAGCGGCTCCGTCCCCTGCTCGCCTTCGGCGCCGGCGCCGGCGGCCTTCCGCCCCCCGCCCTGGTCCGCGGAGCCGGCATCATCGAACTGGTCCATCTGGCGACGCTGGTGCACGACGACGTCCTCGACGGCGCCGACACCCGTCACGGCAGCGCCACCCCGAATCGCACCCACGGCGCCCACGCGGCGGTGCTCTTCGGCGACGCCCTCTTCGCCCACGCCCTCGTGCTGGCCGCCGACCACCCCACCCCCGAGCTCTGCCGCATCGTCGCCCGCGCCTCCCGCGAGGTCT
>JBEDDU010000316.1:0-5791 GCA_041176065.1 Verrucomicrobiota bacterium
ACGCAGGAAGCGCTCTTGGGCATCAGGCTGGTGGCGGTCATGCCGGGCATCGTGTTGATCTCGAGGAAATAGAAGCGGCCGTCCGGCTCAAGGAAGACATCGGCCCGGGCGAAGTCCCGGCAGCCGCAGGCGGCGAAGAGGCGCGCGGCGGCCTCGCCGACGGCGGCGGTGAGTTCGGCGGGGATCGGCGCGGGGAAGAGATACTCCGAGGCGCCCTTGGTGTATTTGGTCTTATAGTCGTACACCCCGGTGAGCGGGACGATCTCGACGAGGCCCATGGGACGTCCGTCCAGCAGGCCGACCGACATCTCGCGGCCGCGGAGACGGCGCTCGGCCATCCACTGGCCGGAGGCGGGGATCTCGGCCAGGGCCTTGGCCACGGCGGCCTCCCCTTCCAGCATGTAGAGCCCGACGCTGCTGCCCTGGTCGGAGGGCTTGATCACCAGATGTTCGCCCAAGGCGGCGACGAGCGCGGCGGCCGTCGGCTTGGCGGCTCCCGCGAAGGCGACCTCGGGGATCGCCGGGACGCCGGCGCCGCGCATGGCCTGCTTGGTCGCGACCTTGTCCATGCAGAGACGGTTGGCGGCGGAAGAGCAGCCGGCGAAGGCGACGCCGCGGGCTTCCATTTCGGCCTGGGCGCGGCCGTCCTCGCCCCAGCCGCCGTGCAGCACGGGGAAGACGACGTGGCGCGCCGGATCGAGCCAGGCCGGCAAGGCGTCGGTCGTCAGTTCGACGAGCCGGGAGCCGGGCAGCACTTCGGCCACGGCCCGGCCGGAACGGAGCGAGACCTCGCTTTCGGAAGACAGGCCTCCGCAGAGGACGATGATCTCCGGTTCGGGGTTCATAGGAGTTCCTTCCATTCGCGACCGAGGGCGACGATCTCGGGCTGGAGTTCGACGCCCTGGCGGGCCTTCACCTCGGCGCGGACCTCGCGCATGAGCGCGAGGAAGTCGGCGGCCTTGGCCTCGCCGGCGTTGACGAGGAAGTTGGCGTGGGTGGGCGAGACCGAGACGGGACCGACCGAGCGGCCCTTGAGTCCGCTGACGTCGATGAGGCGGCCGGCCTTGTCGCCTTCGGGATTGCGGAACACGCAGCCGGCGCTGGCTTCGCGGGGCTGCGAGGCGCGGCGGCGCGCGGCCATCTCGTCCATGCGGCCGCGGATGACGGCGGGATCCTCCGCGGCGGGCGAACGCAGCACGGCGGAGAGCACGACGGCGCCGTGCAGCTGCGGGCAGTCGCGGTAGAGCGCGTCGAAGCAGTCGCGGCGCGCGGCGCGCACGCGGCCCTGCGGCGTGAGCCATTCGATCGACTCCACGACGTCGAAGATCCAGCCGCCCATCGCGCCGGCGTTCATGCGCAGCGAACCGCCGACGGTGCCGGGGATGCCTTCGAGGAATTCGAAGCCCGCGCGGCCGGCGCGCGCGGCGACGCCGCAGAGCTCCTTGAGGCGGGTGCCGCCGCCGACGCGGAAACGGCCTTCGCCGAGGTCGGTGACGGCGCCCCAGCGGGCGGCGTCGAGATGCAGGATCAGGCCGTCGTAACCTTCGTCGGGCACGAGCAGGTTGGAACCGCGGCCGAGCACGAACCAGCGGAGGTCGAGTTCGGCCGCCGCGCGCAGCAGCGCGACGAGGTCGTCGACGGAAGCCGGCTCGGCGTACCAACGGGCCGCGCCGCCGAGCCCCAGCGTGGTGCGCCGGGCGAGCGGTTCGTTGGCGCGCAGGACGCACCCGGCGGAGAGACGGCCGGCGACGAGGTCGGGCAGGTCGGCCGTGAGCACGCCTTCGCCGCGGCGGCGGAGCACCTTCGCGTAGGCCTCGGCGTCGCGTTCGATGTCACCCGCGCCCACGAAGGCGACCACCGTGTCCGCGCCCTCGGCGAGCGTATCGAGCAAGGCGGGCAAAGCACGGCGATCCTCGACGAGGCGGTGCGCGGAGCCGGCGACGATCGCGTCGGAACCTCCGCCTTCGACGGCGGCCTCGCCGGCGGAGTAGACCGGCAGCACGAGGGCATGGTCGGCCACGGCGAGCGCGTCGCGGAACTCGCGCGCATACTGGCGCGTGCGGGTGTGGCGGTGCGGCTGGAAGACGACGACCAGGCGGCCGGCGTGCGTCTCGCGCACCCACTGCAGGAGCGCGGCGATCTCGGTCGGATGGTGCGCGTAGTCGGCGAGCACGCGCAGGCCGGTGCGTTCGAAGAGGACGTCCTGACGGCGGCGGATCCCGCGCCAGCGCGCGAGCGGCTCGGCGACCAGGCCGCCGGTGATGAAGTGCGTGACCGCGAGCGCCAGCGAGGCGTTCGCACGGTTGAAGGTGCCCGCGACCGGGAGGTTGAACTGGCCGGAGGGGAAACGTCCGCCGAGCGCGACGACCGACGAGGAGTGTCCGCCTTGGACGAGCCGGCAGGAGTAGTCACCCTCTTCCCCCACGCGGATGACGGGCACCTTGAGGCCGGCCACGAGACGCTCGAGGCGCGCGTTGCCGGCGGGGATCACGACCGCGGAGCGCGTACGTTCGAAGAGCGCGCGGAAGACGGCCTCGAGGGCGGCTTCGTCGCGGTAGTAGTCGGGGTGGTCCCAGTCGAGGTTCACCGCGACGGTGACGTCGGGCGAGAAGGCGCCGATCGTGCCGTCGCTCTCATCGACCTCCGCGACGACCCACGGCGAGGCGGCCGAAGCGCGCGCGGGCGGGAACGTGGGGTCGCGGAACAGGCCGCCGAGCACGTAGCCGAAATCGGCGCCGGCGCTGGCGAGGGCGGCGACGAGCAGGCCGCAGGTGGTGGTCTTGCCGTGGCTGCCGCACACGGCGACGAAGCGGCGGCCGGCGACCGCCTCGGCGAGGAGCTCGCCGCGGCGCAAGGTGCGCACGCCATGGCCTTCGGCGAGCGTCAGCGCGGGATGGCCCGGCTTCACCGCGCTGGAGCGGCCGACCACGGTGGGCCGGCGGCCCGCGGCCCACGGATCGCGCAGGAGCGGCACTTCGCCGTTGGCGAGCTGGAGCTCCATCGGGCTGCCGGTCGCATCATCCCAGCCGGAGACCTCCCAGCCGTCGCCTTTCAGGTAGAGCGCGAGCGGGCCGACGCCCATGCCGCACGCCCCGAGCATCCAGGCGGAACCGCTCATGCGGCGGCGCCGGCCGCGAGGGCGACGGTCTCCGTGGCGAGGGCGTCCCAACGGTTGCCCGCGTCGGCCAGCGCGAGCGCGTCGCGCATGGCGGCCAGGGCCGCGTTGTCTTGAAGGCGGTCGAAGACCACGCCGGCGAGGCGCGTGAGCTCCGTTTCCGGCAGGAGGACCGCGGCGCCGGCGCGTTCGCTTTCGCGGGCGTTCGCGGTCTGATGGTCGTCCGCCGCGGTCGGCAGCGGGATGAGCACCGCCGGCGTCCGGCAGGTGGCGAGCTCGGCGAGCGTGCCCGCGCCGGCGCGCGCGACGGCGAGGTCGGCGGCGGAATAAGCCGCGGCCATCTGATGGCAGAACGGCAGGAACTTCACGACCGACTGCGGGGAACGGACCTCGTCCTCGCGGCCGCCGGGACCGGTGAGGCAGAGCACGTGCACGCCGCGGACGGCGAACTCCTCGAGGTTGTCCTCGACCCAGCGGGTGAGCCGGGCCGCGCCCTGGCTGCCGCCGACGACCAGCACGAGGCGGCCCGCGGGCGGCAGGCCGAGCGCGCGGCGCGCCGCGTCGCGCGCTTCGGGCCGGATCTCCGCGCGGACGGGATAGCCGGAATCATGCTGACGCTCCGCGGCGACGCCCGGCAGGCGGACGCCCGGAGGCAGGTGGACCGACGTGGCGAAGCGCGCGATGAGGCGCACGGCCTTGCCGGGACGGCGGTTCGCCTCGTGCACGAGCACGGGCACGCCGGCGAGGCGGCAGGCGAGCGCCGGACCGAGGCTCATGAAGCCGCCGAAACAGACCAGCACCGACGGACGGAACGCGCGCAGCAGGCGCCACGAAGACCAGACCGCGCCGAGGAGCGCGGGAAAGAACAGCAGACGGCCGACGAGGCCCGGACCGAAGCCGCGGCCCTTGCCCGGCACGAAGCTCAGGCGCGGATAGTGCGCGGTCATGCGCGCGTCGACGGCCTTGCGGCTGACGATCAGCCGGCATTCGTGGCCTTCCTCGGTGAGCCGCTGGGCGAGGGCGATGCCGGGCGCGAGATGGCCGCCGGTACCGCCGCAGGCGAGCAGCACGCGGCTCATGCGCGCGCCTCCTTCGGCACGAACGCCGGCTGGGCCGAGGCGCGGACGCAGTTGAGGACGAGGCCCACCATGCAGGCCATGATGACGAGATTGGTGCCGCCGTAGCTGATGAACGGCAGCGAGATGCCCTTGGTCGGCAGCAGCCCGGTCACGACGCCCATGTTGATGAGCGCCTGGAAGACGAGGAAGAGCGTGGCGCCGAGGCAGACGTTGAAGCGGTAGAGGTCGGCCGTGTGCCGCATCGCGCGGTAGGCGCACCAGAAGATGCCGAGGTAGGCCAGCGCGACGATCGTCGTGGCGACGAGGCCGTATTCCTCGCCGATGACGGAGAAGACGAAGTCGGTGTGCGCCTCCGGCAGATAGGCGCGGCCCTGCAGGCCGTTCGCGGCGCCCTTCCCCGTCAGGCCGCCGACGCCGAAGGCCACCATGCCTTCGAAGAGCTGGTAGGCCTCGTCGCCGCGCTTCTCCCACGGCTCGAGGAACGAGGTGAAGCGGCGCAGGCGGTTGGGCCAGTTGAGGATGAGGATCGTGAACCCGCCGAGCCCGAGCAGGAAAGTAGGGATGACATAGGCCCAGCGGACGCCGGAGACGAGCATCATGGTGCCGCCGACGGCGCAGCACAGGAGGATCGTGCCGAGGTCGGGGCCCAGCGCGATGAAGCCCGCGATCAGCAGGAGGATGCCGACGGGCTTGGCGAAGCCTTCGCGGAAATCGACCCAGCCGCGGTCCGAGAAGATGAACGGCTTGCGGTCGCGCAGCTGATACAGCGGGAACTTGTTGGGCAGCGTGTGCCGCTGCATGCGCGCCAGGAGGTCGGACAGCACGATGACGAGGGCGAGCTTGCCGAGGTCGGACGCCTGCAGGCGGAAGAAGCCGAAGTCGATCCAGCGCCAGGAGCCGTTGACCGAGACGCCGATGCCGGGCACGCGCGCGAGGGCCATCAGGCCGCACGCGCCCCACAGGATGCGCTCGCGCCAGGCGCGCGCCTTGTCGAGGTCGAGCCGGTAGAAGGCGAAGCCGGCGACGAAAGCGATCGGCACGTAGGCCAGCTGCCGGTAGAAGGCGGCGGTGCGGTTGCTCGCCGAAAGCGAGATGCCCGCGCTGTACTGCACCATCAGGCCGAACAACGCCAAGGCCACCGCGAGCACGAAGATGCCGAGGGCGTACCCACCCAGGGCGCCCGGCTCCTCCTGCTTCACCTTGATGACCATGGCGTGTCGCGGCGCGGGGGCTTACTTCTTGTCCGGCGCGGCGACCGGCGCGGGCGCGCCGCCGGTGAGCGGGAGGAGCTTGATCGGCTCGAAGGTCGGCGCCGGCGCGGGCGCGGCCTTGGGCGCGGCGGGCTTCGGGGCGGCGGACGCGCCGGCCGCCGGGATCGTCAGGACCTGACCTTCCTTGAGCAGGGCGTTCAGCGGCAGGCCGTTGGCCTTGGCGAGCGCGGCGATGGTGGTGTTCTCGTTGCGGGAGATGCTGTAAAGCGTCTCGCCCTTGACGACGGTGCGCTTGCCGCCGGGACCGACGGGGCCGCGCGCGGCGAGCTTGGTCGGGGCCGGGGTGGGCAGGCGGTCGGCGACGGACACGGCGGACGGAGCCGGGG
>JBEDDU010000317.1:0-11458 GCA_041176065.1 Verrucomicrobiota bacterium
CGAGGATCGCGTCGGCCGTCGGCGCGCCGCCGACGACGCTTTCTTCGTCGACCAGAGTTCCGTCATCCTGGCGATACACGCCGGTGGAGCTGGTGAAGACGAACGCCTGCGCGCCGACGTCACGGGCCCACGCAAGCGCGCGCTTCACGCCGACGTCGTAGGCCAGCGCGTAGGCTTCAGGCCCGCCGCCGCCGGTGCTGGCGGCATACACGACGGCGTCGAACTGCCCGGGCAACCGCGCCCAGTCGCCGGCTTGCAGGTCGAACGCTTCGGCTGCGAGGCCCTCCGCGCGCAGCTTGTCACGCGAGGCCTCCGAACGGACGACGCCGAGGACTTCGTGTCCGGCCGCCTTGGCCTGACGGGCGAATTCGGCGCCGACGTAGCCGCAGCCGAGGACGACGATCTTCATGGGCGGACCTCCTTGGGCAGATGGGAGGCGACCCACTCGGCCGGCGTCGAGCCGGACTTCGCCGAGAGGAGCGCGTGCAGCTCGGAGGCGTCGGCGACGGCCTGCTCGCGCAGCTGCGTCCCTTCGACGCAGGCGCGGAGGCGGGCGGCCAGGGCGCCGGGCTCGCAGGCGCCCTGCAGGTATTCGGGCCAGGCCTGGCGCTTGAGCAGGATGTTCGCGATGCCGAGATGATCGACTCGTCCCGCGATGAGGTAACGTCCCATCACCCAGGTCAGCGGATTGGCGCGATAGACGACGGCGCCGGGGATGCCGGCGAGCGCCACGGTGAGCGACATGGTGCCGGAACTGACCAACGCGGCGCAGCCGGCCGCCGGGCCTTCGGACACCGGACGCAGGTCGATGCCTTTGGCCTCGTCACCGTATTCGGCCAGGAGCCGATAAAGTTCCGCGTGCACCTCGCCGCCGGTGTGCAGGACGAGCGCGCGGCGCTTCGGGTGGCTCTGACGGAAAAGCGCAAAGGCCTCGACCAAGGCCGGGAAGATCTTGCGCACGGGCTTGGGCCGGCTGCCCGGCAGCAGGAGCACGGGGCCGTCCGGATCATGACGCAGGCCGGGGACGTGCTCCTTCTCGACGAACGGATGGCCGACGAAACGGGCGTCGAGCTTGGTGTCGGCGTAGCACTCCGGCTCGAACGGGAAGATCGTGCCGACGGAATCCAGGTCGCGCGCCATGGTGAAGCGACGCTTGGGCTTCCACGCCCAGAGCTGAGGGCTGACGTACTGGATGACGGCGGTCTCGCCGAAGCCGGCGCGGGAGAGGCCCGCCTTGCGCAGCTCGTTCGCGAGACGGAGATTGAGTCCAGGATAGTCGACGAGGACGACCACCTTGGGCTTCCACCGGAGCGTCCACGCAACCATCCGGGCGAAGAGCTTCCGGTAGAACGGATACGCGGAAAGGATCTCCACGATGCCCACCGCGGAGAAGGTGGTCATGTCGAAGAGCAGCTGGGCGCCGGCGGCGCGGAGCTGCGGTCCGCCGAAGGCGGCGATACGCAGGCCCGGACGGGCCGCGAGCAGGTCGGCGACGACCTTGGCCGCATGCTGGTCGCCCGAATGTTCGCCGGCCACGACGAGGACGTCGACCTCGCCCCCGCGGGGCCGGTCGAAGCTCGCCGGGATGGCCGGGAACGCGCTCATTTGCGCGCCATGCCGGCGCGGATCTGTTCGGTGATCTGGATGGCGACGGCCAAGGCGGTGCGGCCGAGTTCGCCGCTGACCTTCGGGCTCTTGCGCTCGCGGACGCACGCGGTGAACGAGGCCAGCTCGATGGCGAGGGGCTCGCCCTTCTCGATCGGGATCTCCTCCTTGGCGAAGCCGCCCTCGGCGGCCGGGTCGACGCGCACGGTGTGGCCCTTCTGGCCCATGAAGTCGATGGAGAGGTAACCGCCGGTCTGGAAGACGCGGATCTCGCGGTTCTTCTTCAGCGAGACGCGGCTGGCGCTGAGGTTGGCCACGCAGCCGTTCTTGAACGCGATCCGGGCGTTGGCGATGTCCTCGGTCCTGGTCACGACCGAGACCCCGACGGCGTCGATGCGTTCGACCGGGGAGTTGGCCAGCTGCAGGACGATGCCGATGTCGTGGATCATCAGGTCCAGGACGACGCCGACCTCGGTGCCGCGCGGCGTGAACGGAGCCAGGCGCTCGGCGGTGATGTAGCGGGCGTCGGTGACGGCCTTCTCTAGATAGGACATCACCGGGTTGTAATGTTCGATGTGTCCGACCTGGACGAGACGGTCGGCCTTGGCGGCGGCGTCCAGGATCTGGGCGGCCTCCTCGAGGGTCACGCAGATCGGCTTCTCGATGAGCAGGTGCACGCCCTTGGCCAGCAGCGGGAGCGCCACGGCGGCATGGTGGTTCGTCGGGACGACCACGCTGACGGCGTCGCAATGGGCCGCCATCTCGTCGAGGGTGGCGAAGCGGCGGCAGCCGTGCTTGGCGCAGATCTCCGCCGCGCGGGCGTCGTTCGGCTCGAAGATGCCGGCCAGTTCGGCGCCGGGCAGGGTCGAGTAGATGCGGGCGTGGTGCTGGCCGAGCGAACCCGTGCCGGCCACCCCGCAGCGGATGCGCGTAGCGGTCATGGCCGCCAGACTCCCTCGGCGGGCGGTTTCCTTCAATCCGAAAACCCGCCCGCCTTGACCTCGAACCCGAGGGCGTCCTTGGTCCGCTTGACGCGGACAAGGCTGCCGTCGGGGATCTCGCCGGCGAGCATGGCCTTGGCGAGCGAGGTCTCGACCTCGCGCTGCAGGTAGCGACGCAGGGGGCGCGCACCGTAGACGGGGTCGAAGCCCTTCTCGGCGATCAGGGCCAGGGCGGTCTGGTCGAAGTCGAGGCGGATGCGCTTCGCGGCGAGACGCTCGTTGAGGCCGCGGAGCATGATGGCCGCGATGGCGGCGACCTGCTCGGACCCGAGCGGGCTGAAGAGCGCGATGTCATCGATGCGGTTCAGGAACTCCGGGCGGAAGTGCGCGCGGAGGTCCGCCATCACGGATTCCCGGACGCTGTCGGTGAGGCCGAAGCCGGCCTGCTCGGCGATGTGCCGGCTGCCGATGTTCGAGGTCATGATGAAGATCGCGTTGCGGCAATCGACGGTGCGGCCCTGCGAATCCGTGAGGCGCCCGTCGTCGAGGACCTGGAGCAGGATGTTGAAGACTTCCGGGTGCGCCTTCTCGACCTCGTCCAGGAGGACGACGGCGTAAGGGTGACGACGGAGCGCTTCGGTGAGTTGGCCGCCTTCTTCGTGTCCGACGTAGCCGGGAGGCGCGCCGACAAGGCGCGAGACGGCGTGCTTCTCCATGTATTCCGACATGTCGAGGCGGATCATGGACTTCCCGCTGTCGAAGAGTTCGGTCGCGAGCGCCTTGGCCAGCTCGGTCTTGCCGACGCCGGTGGGGCCGAGGAAGAGGAAGGAGCCGACGGGGCGGCGCGGATCCTGGACGCCGGCGCGCGAGCGCTGGACGGCTTCGGCGACGACGCGCACGGCCTCGTCCTGGCCCACGACGCGGGCCTTGAGGTTGTCGGGCAGGCGGAGGATCTTCTGGCGTTCCCCTTCGAGCAGCTTGCTCACGGGCACGCCGGTCCAGCGGGCGACGACTTCGGCGACCTCTTCGGGCGTGACGGTCTCGCGGAAGAGTCCGGTGGCGGACTTCGCCGTGCCCTCGAGCTTGGCGACTTCCTTCTCGAGCTCGGGGATGGTGCCGTAGCGGAGCTTGGCGACCTCCTCGAGCTTGCCGGCGCGTTCGGCCTTGGTCATCGCGGCCTTGGCTTCCTCGAGCTGCGAGCGGACGGAACGGACCTTGGTCACGGCCTCCTTGTCCGCGACCCAGCGGGCGCGGAAGGCGGTCTGCTCCTCGCGGGCGGCGCCGAGTTCCTTGCGGAGCACGGCGAGCCGGGCCTTGGAGGCTTCGTCCTTCTCGTTCTTCAGCGCGGATTCCTCGACCTCGAGCTGGAGCACGCGGCGGTTGAGGGCGTCGAGCTCGGAAGGCACGCTGTCGATCTCGGTGCGGATCTGCGCGCAGGCCTCGTCGATGAGGTCGATGGCCTTGTCGGGCAGGAAGCGCGCGGTGATGTAACGGTCGGAAAGCGTGGCCGCTTCGACGAGCGCGGCGTCCTCGATGCGCACGCCGTGGTGGACCTCGAAGCGCTCCTTGAGGCCGCGGAGGATGGAGACCGTGTCGGGCACGCTGGGCGGATCGACCAGGACCTGCTGGAAGCGGCGCTCGAGCGCGGGATCCTTCTCCACGTGCTCGCGGAACTCCTTGAGCGTGGTGGCGCCGATGCAGTGCAGCTCGCCGCGCGCCAGCATGGGCTTGAGGAGGTTGGCGGCGTCCATCGCGCCGTCGGCCTTGCCGGCGCCGACGAGGGTGTGCATCTCGTCGATGAAGAGCAGGATGCCGCCTTCGGCGGACTTCACTTCGTTGAGCACGGCCTTGAGGCGTTCCTCGAACTCGCCGCGGTACTTCGCGCCGGCGACGAGGGAGCCCATGTCGAGGGAGAAGACGGTCTTGTCGCGCAGGCTCTCCGGCACGTCGCCGTTGACGATGCGCTGGGCGAGGCCTTCGACGACGGCGGTCTTGCCGACGCCGGGTTCGCCGATGAGCACGGGGTTGTTCTTGGTGCGGCGGGAGAGGATGCGGATGACGCGACGGATCTCCTCGTCGCGGCCGATGACGGGATCCATCTTGCCGGTGCGGGCGCGGGCCGTGAGGTCCTGGCCGTACTTGGCAAGGGCCTCATAAGTGGCCTCGGGGTTGGCGGAGGTCACGCGCTGCGATCCGCGCACGGACTGGAGCGCGGCGAGGATGCCCTTGCGGTCGAAGCCGACGGCGGCGAACGAGGGACGGAGCGAAGGCGTCTCGGCGAGGGCGAGCAGGACATGCTCGGCCGACACGAAATCGTCCTTCATGGTCTCGGCCTCGTCCTTGGCCTTGAGCAGGAGCGCGTGCGTCTCGGACGAAAGCCCGGGCTGGCCCGAGGCCTGCGCGAGCTTGGGCAGGCGGGCGAGCTGGCCGGCGACGGCGGTGGCGAGGGCGGTCTCGTCCTTGCCCGCGCGGCGGAAAAGCGACGAGGTCACGCCGCCTTCCTGCGTGAGCAGGCCGTGGAGGATGTGGGCGGGCTCGAGCGCCGGATTGCGACGCTGCATCGCCTCGCTCTGCGCCTGCTGGAGGGCTTCGGAGGTCTTTTCGGTCAGATTGCCGTAAGGAGTGGACATGCCCCCCTTGATGCACCGACCGTTCCAAACCGGCGGAGCGATTAGAGGGCCGAAAACCGCCTGCGGCGTAGAGCCGTTGTGACAGCCAAGCGACAATGCGTCCCCCGGGGCGACGAGTTGTCGCGGGCGCGGCGGACCGAGCCGTCAACCGATAAAAGACCGCCGTCGACGGACTCCCTTGTTGCCCAGGCCGCGGACATGAAGGTAGAAAAACGCCATGACGCACGACGCGGAGCTGGCGACCTTGGGGCGCCTCCTCGACGACCCTTCGCCGGTCGTCCGCCAAGCCGTGCTCGCCAAGCTCAAGGCCGCCGGGCTGCCCGGAGTGCTCTGGCTGGAGTCGCTGACCAAGGACGAAGCCCTGGCCGCGCACGCCCGCACGCTGCTGGCCGACCTCCGCACCCCCGAAGCCGCCGCCCACGCCTTCCTCGCGCACATCCGCGACGCCCACTGCGATCTCGAGGAAGCCTGCCTGCTGCTCGAACGCGCCACCGACCCTTCGCTGGCCGACGACGCCTACTCGGCCGAACTCGACCGCCTGGCGGAGCGCACCCGCGAGCTCATCGCCGAGCCGCTCGACGTCCGCGGCAAATGCCGCCTGCTCTGCCGCGTGATCTTCGGCGAAGAAGGATACCGCGGCGCGCAGGAGAGCTTCGCCATCCCGGCCTCCTCCCTCCTCTCCCAGGTGATCCGCACCCGCCGCGGCATCCCGATCTCCCTCTGCCTGATCTTCCTGCTCGTCGCCCGCCGACTCGGCCTGCCCGTCGAACCGGTCGGCCTGCCCGGTCGCTTCATGGTCGGCGTCTTCCGCGGCCGCGAGCCGCTCTACCTCGACTGCTACGAAGGCGGCGCCGTGCGCACGCGCGCGGAAGTGCAGCTCCTGCTGCTCGACAACCAGCTGCCGGCCGACGAGGCGTTCCTGCTTCCGGTGACCACGCACCAGACGCTGGCCCGCTGCTGCCGCAACCTCGTCTCCCAGTTCGAAGCCCAGGGCGACGACCGCAGCAGCCGCCTCTTCCTCTCCGTCGTCCACGCCTTGGAACAGACTGATGAGCGCGCCTGATACCCTGACCTTGGCGTCCTTGCGGACGACTGACTTCGCGCCCGGTCAGCTCGGCGTGCTCGGCGATCCGATCGCGCACTCGCTGAGCCCGGCGATGCACAACGCCGCGCTCGCGACCCTGCTGCCCGCGCACCCGCGCCTCGCCGGCGTGCGCTACCATCGCCTGCACATCACCGCCGAAGAACTGCCGGAGGCGCTCACGATCCTGCACGCCAAGGGCTTCGCCGGCGTCAACCTCACCGTGCCGCACAAGATCCAGGCGCTCACGCTCGTCGAGGCGCTCTCACCGGAGGCCAGGCGCGCGGCGTCGGTCAACACGCTCGTGCGCACGCCGACGGGCTGGGCCGGCCATACCACCGACGGTCAGGGCTTCCTCGAAGCCCTGCGCGAACGATCCGGTCGCACCACGCAAGGACGGCCCGTGATCCTCCTCGGTTCCGGTGGCGCCGCCCGCGCCGTCGCCGCCGCCTGCCTCGACGACGGCTGCGCTTCGCTCAGCCTCCATAACCGCGACGTCGCCAAAGCGGCCGACCTCGCGGGCGCCTTCGCCGACGCGCGCGTGCGCGCCTCCGGACTGGCCGACATCAAGGCCTCGCCCGACGCCGTGATCGTGAACTGCACCACGCTGGGCCTGAAGCCGACGGACGCCTCCCCCTTCCCGGCCGAGCTGCTCGCCGCCGGCCAGTTCGTCTTCGACACCACCTACGGCGCCGAACTCTCCCGGCTGCTCAAGGACGCGAAGGATCGCGGGCTCGCCGCCTGCGACGGCCGCCCGATGCTCCGCTGGCAGGGAGCGCTCGCCTTCCGTCTCTGGAACGGCATGCTCCCGCCGGACGCTCCGATGCGCGCCGCGCTCGGCGAATCCACCCTCTGATCATGACGCTCGCCGACCTCCGGAACTTCGCCCAGCTCCATCCCGGGTTCGCCGCCTTGACCGCCGGCGCCTTCGGCGCGTGCGTCGGCAGCTTCCTCAACGTCTGCATCCACCGCCTGCCCAAGGGCGAGTCGATCGTGACGCCGGGCTCCCGCTGCGCCTGCGGTCAGCCGATCCCTTTCTGGTATAACATCCCGCTCTTCGGCTGGCTCACCCTCCGCGGTCGCGCGAAGTGCTGCGGAGCCGCGATCTCGGTCCGCTACCCGCTCGTCGAACTGATCACCGCCCTGCTCTTCGTCGCCGCCTGGTCCTACCTGCCGCCGGCCAAGGCCGCCGTGGCCTGCGTCTTCCTTCCGCTGCTCGTCGTCCTCGCCGGCTGCGACCTCGATGACATGATGGTCCCCGACGCGCCGAACTTCGCCTTGGTCGGGACCGGCCTCGTCGCCGCGATGCTCGTCCCCTCGATCCACGGCGAGACCGCCCACGCCATCGAGGCCGTGAATCGTTTCCGCGCCTTGATGGACGCCCTCCTGGGAGTCGCCGCCGGCACCGCCCTGGTCTGGTGGATCCGGACGATCGGCACCGTGCTCGCCGGTCGCGAGGCCATGGGCGAGGCGGACATCATCCTTTGCGCCGGCGTCGGGGCCTACTGCGGCTGGCAAGGGGCCGTTTTCTGCCTTTTCGGGGGGTCGGTCGTCGGGGTCGTCACCGCCCTGCCCGGCCTGATCCAGGCCAAGATTAAGGGGGAAGAATACGCCGGAGTCGTGCCTTTCGTGCCCAGCATGGCCGTCGCCGGGGCGGTCTGGTTCTTCCGCGGACCCGAGCTGGTGACCCTCTGGCGGAACTGGGCGGCGGCGTGAATGGTTCTGACTTGTCAGCGACCACCCCCCCGCCAATCATCCCGACTCACCCCATTATGAAGCAGCTCGCCCTTGCTACCTTGATCGCTTCCGCCGCCTTGGTCGGTTGCACGACCTACGACACCCCTTACCACGGAAAGAACGTGTCCATGGAGCCCTCCCATAACTTCCTCGGCTTGGTGAAGGTCGAGTCCGGCTCCTACGGCCACTCCGACAAGGCCACCGTCGGCGTCAACATGAGCGAGTTCTACGGACGTCGCATCACCTCCGGCGACCGCGTCACGCTCTTCTGGGGCGCGGTGACCCTGACCGACTACTAAGCCGGCAACTAGCCCTTGCAGAAGCCCCGGTTTCGGGGCTTCTTCGTTTGCAGGCCATGAACGTCCCCGGAAGCAATGTCGCCCGCCATCTTCGGATCGCGGCCACCGAGCAGCCGGCTGGACTGGCGACCAAGTCGCCGACGGGCGTCAGCGCGACAGGGGAAGTCCACCACGAAGTCAGCACCTTCCGCCAGCTCGACCAGGAAAGCGATGCGGCCGCGGGCTATTTCGGCTCCGCCGGCATCACGCAAGGCGCACGAGTCCTGCTGGCGGTCCGCCCCGGCCACGACCTCATCGTCGGGATGTTCGCCCTGCTGAAGCTGGGGGCCGTCCCGGTGGCCATCGATCCCGGCATGGGATGGTCCGCCTTCCTCGACTGCGTCCGCCGGTCCCGTCCGACCGCGCTCGTCGGCGTGAACGCGGCCGCCTGGCTGAGCTACCTGCCTTTCAAAGCCTTCCGCACGCTGAGCCGACGCGTGACCGTCGGCGGCTCCGCCTGGAAAAAGGTCCTCGGCTCGGCGAGCCCGACGCCCCGTCCGCTCGCCGCCGTCGGCCCCGAGACGCTCGCCGCGATCCTCTTCACGTCGGGCTCCACGGGCGCGCCCAAAGGCGTATGCTACACGCACGGGATGTTCGACGCGCAGATCGAACTGGTCCGCGCGACCTACGACATCCGCCCTGGCGAGACCGACATGGCGATGCTGCCGCTCTTCGCGCTCTTCAATCCCGCCCTCGGCGCGACCACGGTCACGCCGCTCCTCGATCCTTCCAAGCCGCTCGCGGCCGACCCCGCCCCGATCGTGTCCGCGCTCATCGCGGAGAAGGTGACGCGTTCGTTCGGCTCGCCCGCCATCTGGGGCAAGATCGCCGACCACTGCGAAGCCCGCGGCCTGAAGCTGCCTGACCTGCGCCGCTTGCTCATCGCCGGAGCCCCGGTCTCCGGCGAACTGCTCGCGAAACTCCGCGTCATCGCGCCGCACTGCGAGACGCACACTCCTTACGGCGCGACGGAATGCCTGCCGGTCACGACCATCACCGCCGACGAATTGCTCGGCGAGGCCCGTGAGCTTGCCCTGCGCGGGCAAGGCACGTGCGTCGGCCGGCCGGTCAGCGGCGTCGAGATCCGCGTGCTCCGCGAGACCGACGGACCGATCGGGTCCTTGGCCGAAGCCCGGGCCTGCGCGACCGGCGAGATCGGCGAGATCATCGCGACCGGCCCGAGCGTGACCCGCGAATACGACGGCCTGCCCGAGGCCTCCCGCCTCGCGAAGATCGCCGACGGCGGCCGCGTCTGGCATCGCATGGGCGACCTCGGCGCGCTCGACGCCGAGGGGCGCCTGTTCTTCTTCGGACGACGGGTGGAAAAGGTCCGCACCGACGAAGGCGACCTGCCGACGGAATCCCTCGAGCCCGCCTTCCGCCAGCATCCGCAGGTCTTCCGCTGCGCGCTCATCGGCCTCGGCAAGGCGCCGCAACAGACGCCCGCCCTCGTCGTCGAACCGCGCGCCGGCTCCTTCCCGGAGACCGCCGACTACCGCGAACGCTTCGTCGCCGAACTGCGCGAGCTCGCCAAGGTCAACCCGGAGGCCGCCCGCGTGAAGCACGTCGTCTTCCAGCGCGCCCTGCCGGTGGACGTCCGGCACAACGCCAAGATCCACCGCCTCCGGCTCGCCAAGGAATGGACGGCCCGACTCGCCCGATGAACCGACCTCCCATCGTCCTCGTCACCGGCGGCGCCGGCTTCCTCGGCCAGGCCGTGGTCCGTCGCTGCCTCGCCCGCGGCTACCAGATGCGCGTGCTCGGCCGCACGCCGATGACCGGCGAACTCGCGGACCAAGTCACGTTCGTCCGCGGCGCCATCGCCGACCGCGCCACGGTCGACGCGGCCGTCCGTGGCTGCGACTACGTCTTCCACGTCGCGGCCAAGGCCGGCGTCTGGGGTCCTTGGGAAGAATACCTGCGCATCAACATCGACGGCACCTCGCACGTCGTCGATGCCTGCAAGGCCCATGGCGTCCGCGTGCTCGTGCACACCAGCACCCCGAGCGTGGTCTTCAACGGAGAAGCGTTCCGCGGCGCCGACGAATCCCTGCCCTACGGCGACAACTGGCTCTGCGCCTACGCCGAGACCAAGGCCATCGCCGAGGAAGTCGCGCTCAAGGCCGCCTCGGACCAGCTCAAGGTCTGCGCACTACGCCCGCACCTGATCTGGGGTCCCGGCGACAACCATCTCTTCCCGCGCGTCCTCGCCCGCGCCCGCGCCGGCAAGCTGCGCATCGTCGGCGACGGCGAGAACCAGGTCGACGTCACGCACGTCGACACCGCCGCGGACGCGCATCTCGGCGCCCTCGACGCGCTCCTCGCGGGCCGCGCCAACGGCAAGGCCTACTTCCTCTCGCAAGGCGAGCCCGTGAAGCTCTGGCCCTTCATCAACCGCCTGCTCGTCGGCGCCGGCGAAAAGCCCGTCACGAAGCGCATCAGCCAACGCGCGGCTTATTGGCTCGGCGCGCTGCTCGAAGGCATCTGGACGCTCTTCCGCCTCAAGGGCGAACCGCCCATGACCCGTTTCGTCGCCGTCGAGCTCGCCAAGGACCATTGGTTCGACGTCTCCGCCGCCCGCCGCGACCTCGGCCTCAAGCCCGCCGTCGACACCTGGGCCGAGCTGGACCGGCTCGCCGCGACCTTGCGGACGAAGTGACGGGTTCGCTTGCCCCGGCCCGCATTAGCCCCATCCCTCTTCCCCATGCCCGCCGACGGACTCCAGCCCGACAAGACGTTCATCGTCACGATGAAGACCTGGTTCGACCAGACCGACGGGCTCGGGATCCTGCACCACTCGCACTACGTGCTCATGATGGAGCGCGCCCAGAAGACGATGTTCGTGGCGATGATGGGCAAGGACACCCTCGACCCGGCCGTCGCTCCCGACGTGTATGTCGTCGTCCGCGACATCGACCTGCACTACCACGCGCCCATCCGTCCGGAATGCGAAGTGAAGCTCATCCTGAACGTCCGCAAGGTACGCGCCGCCGGCCTGACCGTCGACTTCGAGTTCCGTAGCGCCGACCTTTCCGTCCTGCACGCCAAGGCCTCCCGCACCGTCTGCCGCATGGACGGAGTCACGCATCAGCCCTCCGCCTGGAGCGACGAGTTCCGGGCGAAGCA
>JBEDDU010000318.1:0-2632 GCA_041176065.1 Verrucomicrobiota bacterium
CCGGGCATCCCGATTTTAGGCACGGGTAAGCTGGATTTGCACAAGTTGCGGGAGCTGGCACAGGGCTGACACGCTTTTGGCTCGCTTGTGGCTTAGGGTCGATTGTCCTAACCGACGATCATGCCTAAAGAGAAGAAGCCCGGGAAGAAGTCCGTCAAGGTGGTCAAGGTCCGCAAGCCGGCCGCCAAGCCCGCCTCCAAGCCCAAGGCTAAGGCGCCCGCCCAGGCCGTCTCCTCGCCGGTGGCCGCCTTCCGCGACGCCATCCTGCATCATCTGAAGAGCACGTTCGCCCGCGATCGCGTCACCGCCACCCGCAACGACTGGTGGATGGCCACGTGCATGGCCGCCCGCGACCAGATGCTCGCGCGCTACATCGACACGCAGTCCCAGCATGCCAGCAAGAACGTCCGTCGCGTCTATTATCTCTCCCTCGAGTATCTCATGGGCCGCGTGCTCACGAACAACCTCGTGAACCTCGGGCTGCGCGACGTCGCGACGAAGGCCCTGTCGGAACTCGGTCAGGATCTCGAGACCGTCGCCGACGAAGAAGCCGACATGGGCCTCGGCAACGGCGGCCTCGGCCGTCTCGCCGCCTGCTTCCTGGATTCCCTCGCGACGATGGACATCCCGGCCATCGGTTACGGCATCCATTACGAGTTCGGCCTCTTCCGCCAGACCTTCGTGCAGGGCCGTCAGGTCGAAGTCGCCGACAACTGGCTCGCCAACAACAATCCCTGGCTGATCCGTCGCCCGAACTTCCGTGTGAGCGTGCCGCTCTACGGCCGCGTCAAGCACAGCACCGACGACCGCGGCAACCATTCCGCCGAACTCGTCGAGACCCGCGACCTCCTCGGCGTGCCCTGGGACATCCCGATCGCCGGCTTCGGCGGCAGCAGCGTGAACTTCCTCCGCCTCTGGGAATCCAAGGCCGCGTCGGAGTTCGACTTCCGCGCCTTCGACCGTGGCGGCTATGTCGAGGCCGTCCGCGACCGTACCTCGAGCGAGACCGTCTCCAAGGTCCTCTACCCGAACGACAGCACCGAGAGCGGCAAGGAGCTCCGCCTCGTCCAGCAGATCTTCTTCGTCTCGTGCTCGCTGCAGGACATCCTGCGTCGTCACCGCCGCCTGAACTCGGACTTCAGCACGCTGCCCGCCAAGGCCGCCATCCAGCTCAATGACACCCACCCGGCGATCGCCGTGGCGGAACTCATGCGCCTGCTGGTCGACGTCGAGCGCCTGACCTGGGACGAAGCCTGGGCTCTCTGCACCCAGACCTTCAGCTACACCAACCACACCTTGCTGCCCGAGGCCCTCGAGACCTGGTCCGTGCCGCTCTTCGAGAAGGTCCTCCCGCGCCATCTCGAGATCATCTACGAGATCAACCGACGCCATCTCGAGGAGGTCGACCGCCGCTGGCCGGGGGACGACGCCCGCAAGGCCGAGCTTTCGATCATCCAGGAAGGCTTCCCGAAGCGCGTCCGCATGGCGCACCTCGCGGTCGTCGGTTCGCATCACGTCAACGGCGTGGCCGAACTGCACACCCGCCTCCTGCGCGCCCATCTCTTCCCGGGCTTCGACGAGCTCTGGAAGGGCAAGTTCGTGAACGTCACCAACGGCGTCACGCCTCGCCGCTGGGTCCGCGGCTGCAATCCCGAGCTCAGCGTCCTCTGCGACGAGGTCGTGGGCGCCGGCTGGGAATCCGACCTCGGACGTCTCCGCAAACTCGACGCCGTCGCCGATCGTCCCGCCTTCCAGGAACGCTTCCTGGCCATCAAGCGCGCCAACAAGGTCCGCCTCGCCGCCCGCATCAAGGAGCTCGTCGACGTCGACGTCTCGCCCGATGCGCTCTTCGACGTGCAGATCAAGCGCCTGCACGAGTACAAGCGCCAGCACCTGAACCTGCTGCATATCCTGCACCTGTATCGCCGCATCCTGAACGAGCCGAACGGCAGGTTCACGCCGCGCGTCTGCGTCTTCGGCGCCAAGGCCGCCCCGGGTTACGCCCTGGCCAAGCACATCATCCACGCCATCAACCGCGTGGCCGCCGTCATCAATGCCGACGAGCGCGTGCGCGGCCTGCTCAAGGTCGTCTTCCTGCCGGACTACCGCGTCTCGCTCGCCGAGCGCATCATCCCGGCGGCCGACCTTTCCGAACAGATCTCCACCGCGGGCAAGGAAGCCTCCGGCACGGGCAACATGAAGCTCGCCCTCAACGGCGCGGTCACGATCGGCACCCTCGACGGCGCCAACGTCGAGATCGCCGAGGAAGTCGGCGACCAGAACATCTTCATCTTCGGCCTCAAGGTCGAAGAGGTGCAGCAGCTCTGGGCCGATGGCCATGATCCCCACGCGGTGCTCGCCGCCGACCCGGAACTGGCCGCGCTCCTCGACTGGCTCCGCTCCGACACCTTCACGCCCGAACAGCCGGGCGCGCTCGCCCCGGTCGTCGATTCGCTCATGTCCGGCGGCGATCCTTACCTGGTGCTCGCGGACTTCCGCAGCTACGTCGACGCGCAGGAGAAGGCCTCCCAGGCCTTCCTCGACCGTCGCCGCTGGGCCGCGATGGCCATCCGCAACGTCGCCCGTTGCGCCAAGTTCTCGTCGGACCGCTCGATCGGCGACTACGCCAAGC
>JBEDDU010000319.1:0-3611 GCA_041176065.1 Verrucomicrobiota bacterium
AGCGAGAACCAGATGCGCGCGGCGACCGACTTGGAGTCAGCCTGCGGGGCGCCGCCGTTCAAGGCCCAGGCGATCGCGACGTCACCAGACCACTGCTGATAGGTCGTGCGCACGCCGACGCCGGCGCCGGAGATGAAGCGGCTCTGGTTCGACGCGGCATCCCAAGGCCGGTAATTGATGTCGGTCTGGGCGGCGTCGTAGAACGCGTAAGGCGCGTACGCGCCCGCGTCGTAACGCAGTTCCACCTGACCGAGCCAGCCTTGGTCGCCCATGCCTTCGCCGAGCGGATAAGCGCGCACGCCCTGGGCGCCGCCGAGACCGATGCGTTCGGAGGAGTCGAGGTTGCGATCCGTCAGCTGGAGGGAGTAGCGGCCGTAGAGCGAGAAACCGGCGGGCAGGTTCTGCACGCGGGCGAGGTCGAGCGTGACCTTGTCGAAGCGTCCCTGCTTGCGCGCGGTCGCGTCGTCGATGGTGGTCAGCCCGGCGTCGAGGTTCATGTTACCGAGCGTCCAGGTCAGCATGCCGTAGGTGATGCCGCCGCCGCCGAGTCCGTCGCGATGGTCGAAGCGCAGCGAGAGCGGGACGCCCTGGCTGAACTTGTCCTCGGAGGTCGCCGTCGAGTCGAAGTCATCGTGCAGCGACTTGTATTGGAAGCCCAGCGAGGCGAGCAGGTTGGACTGGCGCGAGCGGACCAGCGGGTAGCTGAGCTTCGCCGTCCAGACACGCGCGAGGCCCGAGGCCTCGAGGGCGGCGAACTCCTTGCCGAGCTGGTAGGTGTTGAGCGCCCAGCCGACCTGGCCGCGCAGCCCGGAGGAGCCCAGCGCGGAATCGTAATCGAGGGAACCCAGCCAGAGGGATTCGTTCGTCGTCATCACCGAGGCGGAGAGTCGGTCGCCGAACTGCAGCGCGGAGTTACGATACCAAGCGGCCCGGAAACGCAGGTCGCCGGTATAGCGGCTGCCTTCGTTGTCGACGCCGACTTCCCCGCCCTGCTCCTTCTCCATGACCACGCCGACCTCGAGGTCGCCGATGCCGGTGGTCTGGCCGGGGCTGACGACGGGGCGGACCCCGATCCCAGGAACGTCGTCGAGGATGAGCAACGTGCGCTCGAGCAGCGTGCTCTCGATCAGCTCGCCGCGCCGCAGCGGGGAGAGATAAGGCTGCGAACCGGCGGCGATCTTCGTCTCGCCCTTGGCGACGACTTCACCGTAGGCGCCTTCGAGGATGCGGATGCGGAGGACGCCATCCTTGAGCTCCTGCGCCGGGACGAGCGCGCGGGCGAACGGATAGCCGTTCTGCCGGTAATGCTGGCCGACGAGGCGAGCCACGGCACGCAGGCCTTCGAGATCGTGCTTCTTGCCGATCTCGTCGGCGACCAGGCGTCCGAGGAACTCCGAGGAATAGACCGTGTTGCCTTCGAAATACACCGCGGAGACGACCACGGTCGGTCCGCCGACGGCGCCCTTGGCGGGCTCCTTCGCGGACGGCAGTTCGAGCTTCTGCGCGGACGGCGCCACGGGCTTGGGCGGGCGCAAGGTGTTCAGCACCTGGCCGCCGTCGGGCGGACTGACCTGAGCGAACGAAAGACGGGTGGCGGCCAGCAACAGAGCCAGCGGCACGAGATGAGGATGACGCATCTAAGGAAGGAAGATCGGTGGGAGATTATTCGGCGACGACCGGACGGACGCCGAGGTTCACGCCGCCGTTGACGACGATCACGTCGAGCGGACCGAGGAGCGAACGGGTCACACCGTCCTGGGCGCGACGGGAACCGGTCGGTCCGGCGGGAGCGGCTTCGGCCGGGGCGGCTTCGGCCGACGGAGCGGCGGCGACGGAGGGCGAAGCCACGGGAGCCACGGCGGCGGGCGCGGCGCCCGCCGGGGACGCGGAAGGAGCGAACGCGACCACCGCCGAGGCAGGACGCGAAGCCGGAACGTAGTTCAGACCGCCCGGAGCGGCCGGGAGACGGACCGCGACGGGAGGCACGGCGAGGACGGGCACGAGCACCGGAACGGGGAGGAAGACGCGGACATCGACTTCAGGCGGCGTCGGCGCATTGGGCGCGGCACCGATGGTGAGCACGCCGTTCACGAACTGGATGGCGTAATTGGAGGAGGTCAGGCCGCCGGGCGTGATGACATAGGTGCCTCCGTTGATGGCGCCTTGGCTGCTGCCTCCGAACGTGAGCGAGCCACCGAGCACGACCTGTCCCTGGCCGGCGACGAAGCCGGTGAAGGTCAGGCCGTTGCCGCCCGTGAAGAGCACGCCGTCGTAGGCCTTGGAGAGATCGTTCGCGCGGACGCTGAGCGGCGCCGGGGTGATGTTCGCGAGCGTCGTCAGCGAAGCCGGGAGGTCATAGTTGCCGGCATCCGGACCGGCGAGCTGATGACCGGTGATCGTGACGGTCTTGCCGTTAGCCGCGTTGGCATCGGCGAAGGAACCCGAGCCGCCCGTCAGGGAGAGGTTGTCGCCGGTGACGAGGCCGCCGAAGGTCGCGCCGCTGGTGTCGATCGTCGCGCCGGTGTTGCCGTCGTAGACCTTGCCGTTGGCGGTGACCCCGGTGATCCCGGTGAGCTGACGACGGGTGATCGCGGCGGTCGTGGTCGCGTTGGTCGAGACGAGGTTGTAGTTCGCGAGAGCCGCGCCGCCGAGGGTCAGGCCGGTGACGTTGACCGTCTTGCCCGGGCCGGCGTTCTTATCGATGAAGTTGCCCGTGGCCGAGGAGACCGTGAGGGTGTCGCCCGCGATCAGGCCCGCGAAGGTGGCCGAGGAAGTGTCGAGCGTGGCCGAGGTATTGCCGTCGTAGACCTTGTCCAGCGCGGTGATGTTGGAGACCGCGGTGATGTCCTTGGGCGTGATGTTCGCGGTGGTCGTGACCGGAGCCAGCGGCAGGTCGTAGTTGCCCGCGTCGGTGCCGCTGAGGGTCAGGCCGGCGATGGTCACGGTCTTGGCCGTGCCGACGTTCCAGTCGGCGAAGGACCCAGTACCTCCCGTCAACGAGAGGCTGTCCCCGCCGACCAGGCCGCCGAAGTTCGCGCCGGTCGTGTCGATCGTCGCGCCGGTGGTGCGGTCGTAGGTCTTGTTCTCGGCGGTGATGCCGGAAAGCGAAGTCAGGCGCAGCTTGGTGATCGCCGCGGTGGTCGTCGAGTTGGTCGAGACGAGGTTGTAGTTGGCGAGGTCGGCGCCGCCGAGGGTAAGGCCGGTGATATTGACCGTCTTGCCCGTGCCGACGTTCTTGTCGACGAAGTTACCGGTCGCGGAGGAGACCGTGAGCGTATCGCCGGCGATCAGGCCCGCGAAGGTGGCCGAGGAAGTGTCGAGCGTGGCGCTCGTGTTGCCGTCGTAGACCTTGTCCTGGGCGGTGATGTTGGTGACCGCGGTGATGTCCTTCGGCGTGATGTTCGCGGTGGTGGTGACCGGAGCGAGCGGCAGGTCGTAGTTGCCCGCGTCGGTGCCGCCGAAATTCAGGCCCGCGACGGTGACGGTCTTGGCCGTGCCGACGTTCCAGTCGGCGAAGGTGCCCGTGCCGGCGGTGATGCTGAGGTCGTCCCCGCCGACGAGGCCGCCGAAGGTCGCGCCGGAAACATCCAGCGTCGCGCCGGTGGTGCGAT
>JBEDDU010000320.1:0-3837 GCA_041176065.1 Verrucomicrobiota bacterium
GCATGACGCTGCGCCGCGACGAGCTCCTCGCGAAGCTCGTGGCCAACCAGTACGTCCGCAACGACGCCATCCTCGAACGCTGCAACTTCCGCGCCCGCGGCGAGACGATCGACGTCTGGCCGGCCTACATGGAGTCGGCCATCCGCCTGGAGTTCTGGGGCGACACGCTCGAGGCCATCCGCGAACTCGACCCGGTGAGCGTGAAGCCGGGCAAGCAGCTCCAGAAGTTCGACCTCTACCCGGCCAACCAATACGTGATGGCCCCGGGCCGCGTGAAGGCCGCCGGCGACGCGATCCGCGCCGAACTCGAAGAGCGCGTGGCCTATTTCGAAAAGAACAACCGCCTCGTCGAAGCCCAGCGCATCCGCATGCGCGTCGAACACGACCTCGAGATGCTCCGCGAGACGGGCTTCTGCCCGGGCATCGAGAACTACTCGATGCACATGTCCGGCCGCCGCCCCGGCGAGCGCCCGCACTGCCTCCTGGACTTCTTCCCGGAGGACAAGCTGGTCTTCATCGACGAAAGCCACGTCTCGGTCTCGCAGATCGGCGGCATGTATCACGGCGACCGCGCCCGCAAGGAGCGCCTCGTCGAATTCGGCTTCCGCCTGCCCTCCGCCCTGGAGAACCGACCGCTGCGACCGGAAGAGTTCGACGAACTCGTCGACCAGGCGGTCTACGTCTCGGCCACCCCGGCGCCCCACGAATACAAGGTCTCGGCCGTCATCGCCGAACAGGTCATCCGTCCGACCGGCCTGCTCGATCCGATCATGGAGGTCCGTCCGATCGCCGGCCAGGTCGAGGACATCATCGGCGAGGCCAAGGCCGTCGCCGCCCGCGGCTTCCGCACGCTCGTCACGACCCTCACGAAACGGATGTCCGAAGACCTCGCCCACTTCATGCGGGACAGCGGCCTGAAGGTCGAATACCTGCACTCCGACATCGATGCGATCGAGCGCGTCGAGATCCTCCGCCGCCTGCGTGCGGGCCACTTCGACGTGCTGGTGGGCGTCAACCTCCTCCGCGAAGGCCTCGACCTCCCGGAAGTCGCGCTCGTCGGCATCCTCGACGCGGACAAGGAAGGTTTCCTCCGCAGCGAGACGAGCCTCATCCAGACCGCCGGACGGGCCGCGCGTCACCTCGAAGGCAAGGTCCTGCTCTACGCCGACGTGATGACGAAGTCGCTCACCCGGGCGCTGACCATCTGCGGCGACCGTCGCAAGCGCCAGGAAGCCTACAACACGAAGCACGGCATCACGCCGAAGAGCACGCAGCGCAAGATCGAGGAAAGCCTGGTCGAGCTCGAGGCCGACGAGGCCCTCGCGGTGGCCGAAGGCACCGACGACCGTGATATCGCCCGCGTGCTGGCGGACATGGAAGCCGAGATGCTCGCGGCAGCGGACGAACTGCAGTTCGAGCGCGCGGCCACGCTGCGCGACCAGATCGAAGCCCTGCGCACCGGCAAGCCGGCTGCGCCGAAGCGCTCCAAGGGCCGGCGCTGATCAGCCGAAGCGGCGGGTCAGGTCGGCGTCCGTCCACTCGACATACGTCCGGCGTCCGCGCGGACACGTCCCCGGCTGGGCGGTGCGGAAGAGCGCTTGGACGAGCTCCATGAGTTCGGCGTCGGAAAGGCTGTCACCCTTACGGCGGGCTTTGTTGACGGCGATCTTGGCGAGGGCGTCGTAAGCCAGCGAGGGCCGGCCGAAGTCGCCTTCGCGGCGGGCCATCTCGGCGAGCAGGTCGCGCACGAAAGCCAGGGCCTGCTCGGGCTCAAGCCATGCGGGCAAGGCTTGGATGCGCCAGAAGTTGCGGCCGTATTCCTCGAAGTCGAAACCGGCGGACGTCAGCAGCGGCAGACGCTCCTTGAGCACCGCGGCGGGCAGCGGCTCGAGCTCGATGCTCAACGGGACGAGCAACGGCTGGCTGACCGGCTTGTGCGCGGTGAACTGCGCGAGGATGGATTCGTAGAGCACGCGCTGGTGCGCGGCGCCGAGATCGAGGACGGCGAGTCCGGTGGGCGTCTCGAAGACCGCACGCTCCTCGCGGAGACGAGAAAGCAGGCGCCAGCCGAGGCGGACCGCCGGCGCATGGGCGGGCGAGACCGGCGCGGGGGAGGTCGGCGGCACATACGCGGACGCAGGACCGGGCGGAGGCACGGCGACGCTCACGCTGGGTACGTCGACGGCGAGAGGAGTGACCGGCGCGACCGCCGGAACCGTTTCCGCTGGCAGGCCTTCGTCGCCACGGGCGCGGAGGACCGCGAGGACGGACTCGATGAGGAAGTTGCGGACCTTGGCCTCGTCGCGGAAACGCACCTCGCGCTTGGCGGGATGGACGTTCACGTCGACCCACGCCGGATCCATCTCAAGGAAGACGAACGCCAGCGGGTAACGTCCCTTCGGAATCAAGGTGTGGTAGCTCTCCGTCAGCGCGAAAGCCATCGTGCGGCTGTCGACCGGGCGGCCGTTGACGACGGTCACGAGATCCTGACGGGTGCCGCGGCTCACACCGGGCTTACCGAGCAGGCCGCTGAGACGCATGCCCGGGCGCTCGAAAACCGGCATGACCGTGACCTCTTCGGCCACCTGACGCCCCCAGATTTCGCGGACGCGGTCGAGGAGCGGCGCATTGCCCGGCGAACGGAAGATCTCCCGGCCATCCTCGCGGAGCAGGAACCCGACCTCGGGATGCGCGATCGCGTAGAGGCGGACCAGACGGACGATGTGCGCGGCCTCGGTCTCGTCGGACTTCAGGAACTTGAGGCGCGCCGGAACCGGATGGAAGAGGTTGGCGACTTCGATGCGCGTGCCCGGGGCCATCCCGTGGTCGCGGCGGTGGACGAGTTTGCCGCCGTTGACGGCGATCTCCGTGCCCGAGGGCGCGGATGCCGGACGGGTCTGCAGCGTGAAGCGGGCCACGCTGGCGATGGAAGGCAGCGCCTCGCCGCGGAAGCCGAAGGTCGCGATGCGGTCGAGGTCCGCGGCCATCTGGATCTTGCTGGTCGCATGGCGCTCGAGGCTGAGCAGGGCTTCGTCACCGGTCATGCCCTTGCCGTCGTCCTCGACGATCATACGGGCCTTGCCGCCGCGGGAGAAGTCGACGGTCACCCGGCGGGCGCCGGCGTCGAGGGAGTTCTCCAGCAGTTCCTTGATGACCGCGGCCGGGCGCTCAACCACCTCGCCCGCGGCGATCTGGTTGGCCACGGTCGGCTCAAGGATGCGGATGGTCGACATGGTCAGGCAGGCCCCGGCACGGACCGTCCGGAGGGACGGCCAGGAGCGCGGCTGGGGCGGACGGAAGGCACCGGGAGACCTTTGCCCTTAGCCCCCTCCCCTGCAAGTCGAACGGCTTGGAAACGGTCTTTGTTGCACCCGGCCGAAGGATGCCAACCTTGCTGGCGTGTCGAACCGCCTGGCCCACGAAAGCTCCCTGTATCTCCGCCAGCACGAGGCCAACCCCGTGCATTGGTGGCCCTGGTGCGCCGAGGCCTTCGAGGAAGCCAAGGCGAAGAACAAGCCGGTCCTGGTATCGGTCGGCTACTCGTCCTGCCACTGGTGCCACGTCATGGCCCGCGAGTCGTTCGAACAGCCCTGGGTGGCCGACCTGATGAACCAGCACTTCGTCTGCATCAAGGTCGACCGCGAGGAGCGCCCGGAAGTCGACAAGCTGATGATGGACGCCGTGCAGATGATCCAAGGCCACGGCGGCTGGCCGCTCAACTGCTTCTGCCTGCCGGACGGACGGCCCTTCTTCGGAGGCACCTACTTCCCGCCCGAGGACCGGGGCGGAGGCACGGTGCCCTGGCCGCAGCTGATCATGCGGGTCTCGGACTTCTAC
>JBEDDU010000321.1:0-3574 GCA_041176065.1 Verrucomicrobiota bacterium
CCTACCCGGCCAACCTCCAGGCCCAGATGGAAGCCGGCGTGGCCAACATGGAGAAGATCATGGGCACCAAGTTCGGCGCCACCTCCGGCATGCCGCTCCTCGTCGCCGTCCGCTCCGGCGCCCGCGACTCGATGCCGGGCATGATGGACACCATCCTCAACCTCGGCCTCAACGACGACTCCGTCCTCGCCCTCGCCAAGGCCACCAACAACCCCCGCTTCGCCTGGGATTGCTACCGTCGCTTCATCCAGATGTACGGCGACGTCGTCCTCGGCGTGCAGAAGCGCGAAGGCGAAGACCATGAGCCGTTCGAGTCCGTCATCGAAGAATTCAAGCACAAGAAGTACAAGGGCGACATCGAAGACTCCGCCCTCACCGCCGAAGACCAGCAGGAGCTCGTCAAGCGCTTCAAGGCCCTCGTCAAGGCCCGCACCGGCAAGGTCTTCCCGAACAGCCCGTGGGACCAGCTGCGTGGCGCCGCCGGCGCCGTCTTCTCCTCCTGGATGAACGACCGCGCGATCGTCTATCGCCGCAAGTACAACATCCCCGCCGAGTGGGGCACCGCCGTCAACGTCCAGGCCATGGTGTTCGGCAACACCGGCGACAAGTCCGGTTCCGGCGTCGCCTTCACCCGTAATCCCGCCAACGGCGTGGACGAATTCTACGGCGAATTCCTCGTCAACGCCCAGGGCGAAGACGTCGTCGCCGGCGTCCGCACCCCGGAGCCGGTCAGCAAGCTCAAGGCCGTGATGCCCGAGAGCTTCGCCCAGCTCATGAAGGTCCGCCAGACCCTCGAGAAGCACTTCAAGGACGTCCAGGACATCGAGTTCACCGTCCAGGAAGGCAAGCTGTACATGCTCCAGACGCGTAACGGCAAGCGCACCGCCGCCGCCGCCCTGAAGTTCGCCGCCGACATGGTGAAGGAGAAGCTCATCGACTGGGAGACCGCCATCCTGCGCAACCCGGCCGACCAGCTCGAACAGCTCCTCGCCCCGATCTTCGACCTCGCCGAAGTGAAGAAGGCCAAGGCCATCGCCACCGGTCTCCCGGCCGGCCCCGGCGCCGCCACCGGCAAGATCTACTTCAACGCCGAGCGCGCCGTCGTGGCCGCCGAGAAGGGCGAAAAGGTCCTCCTCGTCCGCGTCGAGACCTCCCCGGAAGACCTCCGTGGCATGATCGCCGCCGAAGGCATCCTCACCGCCCGCGGTGGCGTGTCCTCGCACGCCGCGCTCGTCGCCCGCCAGATGGGCAAGGTCTGCGTCTGCGGCGCCGCCGCCGTCCAGATCGACTACGACAAGAAGACGACGACCATCGCCGGCCACACCTTCAAGGAAGGCGACTACCTCTCCATCGACGGCACGGCCGGCACGGTCTACGCCGGCCAGATCAAGACCGCTCCTTCGGAGATCATCGCGGGCCTGCTCAACAACGACAAGCGCGCCCAGAAGACCGAGAAGTACAAGAACTACGTCCAGCTCATGAAGTGGTGCTCGCAGGCCACCCGCCTGGCCGTCCGCACCAACGCCGACAATCCTGAGCAGACCGCCCAGGCCATCGCGTTCGGCGCCCAGGGCATCGGCCTCACCCGCACCGAGCACATGTTCTTCGAAGGCGACCGCATCGACGCCGTCCGCGAGATGATCCTCGCCGAGACGCTCGAAGGCCGCAAGAAGGCCCTCGCGAAGATCCTGCCGTACCAGCGCGCGGACTTCACCGGCATCTTCAAGGCCCTCAACGGCCTGCCCGCCACGATCCGCCTCCTCGACCCGCCCCTGCACGAGTTCGTGCCGCACGACGACAAGGCCCAGGCCGCCCTCGCCAAGAAGCTCGGCATCAAGAAGGAGAAGGTCATCGCCCGCGTCGCCGCCCTGCACGAGTTCAACCCGATGCTCGGCCACCGCGGCTGCCGTCTCGGCATCGCCTACCCGGAGATCACCGAGACCCAGGCCCGCGCCATCTTCGAAGCCGCCGCGGCGGTCCAGAAGAAGGGCATCAAGGTGAAGCCGGAAGTCATGGTGCCGCTCGTCGGCTTCAAGCGTGAGCTCGACCTCCAGGTCGAAGTCATCCACCGCGTCGCCGCCGAAGTGCAGAAGGAACAGAAGGTCAAGATCGCCTACTCCGTGGGCACGATGATCGAAGTCCCCCGCGGCGCCCTCACGGCCGACGAGATCGCCCAGACCGCCGAGTTCTTCAGCTTCGGCACGAACGACCTCACCCAGACCGCGCTCGGCGTCAGCCGCGACGACATGGGCAACTTCCTCGGCGCCTACACCGAGAACGAGATCTTCAAGAAGAACCCGTTCGCCACGCTCGACCAGACCGGCGTCGGCCAGCTCGTCCAGATCGCCATCGAGAAGGGCCGCAAGACCCGTCCCGACATCAAGCTCGGCATCTGCGGCGAACACGGCGGCGAACCCGAGTCCGTCAAGTTCTGCCACCGCGTGGGCCTGTCCTACGTCTCCTGCTCGCCTTACCGCGTGCCGGTCGCCCGCCTCGCCGCCGCCCAGGCCGCGATCGAGGAGAAGCGCTCCGCCAAGAAGTAAGCCTGCCCGTCAGGACCAAGCAAAGGGGCGCACCGCACGGTGCGCCCCTTTTTTGCGCCTCGGCGGGAAACCTGCGGCCGGCTCAGCCGCCCGTGGCCCTGGTCACGAGGTAAAGGCAGCCGAAGAGCGCCGCCGCCAGGGCGACGTAGAGCCAGAAAGGCTTCCAGCTGCCCGGACGTCCGCCGCGGGAAGGACGGAAGGAGCGACGGAGACGGCGGCCGCGCGAACTGACGCGCTGGACGGTGACGTTCGGGAAATCCTGGCCGGCGACCTCCTCGACCTTGCCGTAGGCGTAGCCGAGGCGGATCAGTTCGGCGAAGGCGCGGGACTTGCGGGCCGGCGAGAGACGGTCGAAACCATTGCACTCACGGCCGACGATGAGCCGCTCGAGCCCGAGCATGGCGTCTTCGGAAGGACGGGCGGAGGAATGGTTCTCGGAAGTGCTCACCGGTCGTTGTCTAAGCCGTTTTATCAGTCCGCTAAGTCCTTGCGACAAGACGATATTCGGATTACCTCCGCAATATAATCAGCCTGCCCCGCTGACGAATAATGCCCACCTCCGCCTCCAGCCGCGAACTTCCCGTCGCCCTCAGCATCGCCGGTTCCGACAGCGGCGCGGGCGCCGGCGTCCAGGCCGACCTGCTCACTTTCGCCTCGCAGGGCGTGTTCGGAACGACCGCGATCACGTGCCTGACCGCGCAGAATCCGCGCGGCGTCTCGGGCGTGCAGGCGAGCCCCGCGGCGTTCGTCACCGAACAATGCGCGCAGGTCGCGGCGCACTTCCGTCCGAAGGCGCTCAAGACCGGCATGCTGCTCAACGCCGAGATCGTCCTCGCCGTCGCCGGCTTCATCAAGGCCTCGGGCATCCCCGCCGTCGTCGATCCGGTGATGGTCGCCTCCAGCGGCGCGACGCTGCTCGCGCCCGACGCCGTCGCGGCCGTGCGCACGCGGCTCATCCCGCTCGCCGCGCTCGTCACGCCCAACCTCGACGAGGCCACCATCCTGCTCGGACGGCGATCCGCCGGCGGCGT
>JBEDDU010000322.1:0-5092 GCA_041176065.1 Verrucomicrobiota bacterium
GGTCAGGAGATTGGGCAGGGACTGGTCGATCTGCGTCGGCGTCCAGGGTGAAAGGGAGTAAGGGCTGGCTTTGATGCCGGGCAGATGGAACGTCACCGGGGCGAGGTGGCCCGCGGTCTGCGTGACGGCCAGTTCGACTTCGGCGGTGCGCAGGGTGTGGCTGGGAGCTCCGTGTATGGTTTCCATGGGGTTGCCTCATTTCCAGCAGGCGAGCGGCGGGTGTCAATGTCACGGGTGAGTCCGGGCTCTCCGCTTGCTAAACCTCCGTGGGCTCGCTTGTTTTTCGTCATGCCTCAGCCGCTCCCGATCCTTTACGTCAAACCCAGCTGTCCGTGGTGCGTCGAAGCCCTGGCTTATTTCGAAGCCCAAGGCGTGAAGCTCGACGTCCGCGACGTCACCGCCGACATGCATCAGATGCGTCAGCTGGTCTCTCTGACCGGACAGTCAAAGTGTCCGTCGTTCCGTTACGGCGACTTCATCGTCGCTGATTTCGGGGTCGATGAATTCATCAACAAGGCTCGCAAGCATCCGGCGGTCTGCGCCGAGCTCGGGCTGCGTCTGCCCTGACGGAAATTTACCGTTTTTAATTCTTGGAAACTAGGGTTTTCACCCTAGTCATAGGAAGCATGAGGCTTACCCCGGCACTCCTTATGCTCCTATTTGGGGCATCCCTGTTCGCGTCCCGTCCGAACATCGTCCTGATCATGTGCGACGACATGGGCTGGGCGGATCCCGGCTGCTATGGTTCGAAGCAGAACCCCACGCCCAACATCGATCAGCTGAGCAAAGGCGGACTGCGCTTCACCAACTTCCTCGCCACCCAGGCGGTCTGCACCTCCTCGCGGGTGGCGCTCATGACCGGTTGCTACCCCAATCGTCTCGGCCTCGGCGGCGTCGCGCTCGGGCCGAATGCGAAGATCGGCCTCAGCAACGACGAGGAGACCTTGGGGGCGCTGCTGCAGAAGGCCGGTTATCACACCGGTGTCGTGGGCAAATGGCATCTGGGGGACGCTCCGAAATTCCTGCCGCCAGCCCATGGGTTCAATGAATCCATGATCACGCCTTATTCCAACGACATGTGGCCCCGCGGTTACGGCATGGCGGACGAGAGCCGGCGTCAGATGTATCCCGAACTGCCTCGGTATGTGAACGGGATCCTGATGGGCCATACTCGCGACTGGTCCGACATGGATGCGATGACCTCCTCGCAGGGCCTTCGCGCCGTCCGGTTCATCCGGGACAACGCCGGCAAGGCCAAGCCCTTCTTCCTGTATCTGGCGACCTCGATGCCGCACACCCCTCTGGGCGCCTCGGTCGATTTCAAGGGCAAGCATGCCACCCCCTATGCGGACACCTTGGCCGACCTCGATCGCGCGGTCGGCGCCGTCATGGGCGCCTTGCGCGCCAAGAACGTCGCGCAGAACACCCTGGTGATCTTCACCAGCGACAACGGGCCTTGGCTGAACTTCGGCCGGCACGCCGGTTCCGCCGGTCCCTTCCGCGAAGGCAAGGGCACGACCTTCGAAGGCGGCGTCCGCGTTCCTTTCATCGTGAGCTGGCCCGGCGTCGTGAAGTCCGGCGGCGTCACCGACGCGTTGGCCGCCAACATCGACGTCGTCCCGACCATCCTCGCGGCCGCCGAGGCCAATGCGCCGAAGAACGAGATCGACGGGGTTTCCTTCCTGCCGGTCCTCAAGTCCGAGAAGCCGGCGACCCGCGATTCCTTCGCCTATTATTACGGCGACCGCCTCGAAGCCGTCCGCAAGGGCAAGTGGAAGCTCCATCTCCCGCATGCCTACCGCAGCTACGTCGACATGATCCCGGCCGAGCGCGACGGGTATCCGGCCAAGACGCATCAACGTCAGATCGGAATGGCGCTGTACGACCTCGAGAAGGATCCGGGTGAGAAGGAGGACTTGGCGGCCGCCCAGCCGGAAGTGGTCAAGGAACTGCAGGCTTTCGCGGAAAGCGAGCGGAAGCGTCTGGACGCCGGCAAGCGCCCCGTCGGACGTCTCTGATCAGCCCAGTCCGAGCAGACGCCACACGAACACGCCGAAGCCGATGAGCGCGACCGCCAGGCTCAGCGCTTGGCGTATCTTGGCGTCGGGCAGGCGGGCCTTGTGCAGCGCCCATGACGTCGTCGCGGCGACGCCGATGACGAGGGCTTGGGCGGTTTCGACCCCGAGGTTGAAGCCGATGAGGATCAGGACGATGTCGCCGGCGGACCAGTCCGCGAGATTGTCGGAGACGGCTGCGGCGAAGCCGAGTCCGTGCACGAGGCCGAAGATCGCCGGCAAAGTGAACGCGGAGCGTTCTTGCAGGTTGCCGCGGAAGGCCAGCCAGGCGGTGACGCCGATGGTAAGCGCGATCAAAGGCTCGATCCAAGGTCCGGGTCTTCCCAGCCAGCCCATCGCCACGGCCGTCAGGGTGATGCTATGGCCGAGCGTGAAGACGAGCGAGCGGCGCAGCGCCTGACCGAGGCTCGCGGCGCCGAGGAACATCGCGAGCATGAACAGGCAGTGATCCCATCCATCCGGCAGGACGTGGTCGAAGCCGTCCAGGAAAAGGGTCCCGAAGGTGTCCGACGTGGCGCCCTCGGCGGCTTCGCCTAATGAGAGTTCGGCCGGAAACGCGGCGGTGGCGGCCATGACCACCTGGTATTCCATGCCTTTGCGCAGGTTCACGAAGACCGTCCCGAGCGTCGGCGGGAAACTCAGCCGGAGCCGGGCGGCCTTGGCCGGCAGCCGGGCGGAAAGCCGCGCGTTGAGCATCACCGGGTAGCGGTCGGCTTCGCCTTGTTTGGCGGAAGTCGTCGCGATGGCCTCCGCGGCAGGGAAGACCTCGATTTCGATCGGCACCGCGCGGCCGTCCACTTCAAGGCGCATGCCTTCGCGAAGGCGGCGGCGGCCCGGCTCGATCGAATCCGCCAGCCTGCCCGGCGTGAGCATGAGTTCGTCGAGAGCCTTGATGGGGGCGTCTTTGGACGTCTGGCCGACGAGGAATGACGGCACGTCGAACTTGATGGTCAGGGTGAGCCTGCCTGACTCGTCCACCACGCCCAGACAGTTGGCTTCCTTCCATTCCGGATGGGCGCAGAGCAGGACGGGAACGACCAGGGCGAGGCAGAGAAGGGCGAGACGCCGCATTTCGCAGGTTTAGTCGGGACCACGCGCGGCTTCCATCCCAAACGTCCGTTCCGGCGGCGGCGCTTCTGCCGGCGGGCCGGCGATGGCCTACTCCGAACTGACGTCGGCGTCGTTGCGGCTGCGCAACGGACGCGGATTACGGAAGGCGCCAGGCTCGAAGTACACCTTCTCCATGAAGAGTCCGCGGGCGGGTGCGGTCGGGACCTCGGAGGTGATCACGCGCTCCTTGCGGTATTCCACGAGGCGTTCGGGCGGCATCTTGCCTTCGCCCACGCGGAGGAGGCCGCCGACGAGGCGACGGACCATCTTGTAGAGGAAGCCGCTGCCTTCGGCGATGACGGTGATCCGCTTGCCGCGGCGACGGACGTCGAGGCGGCGCAGCTCCTTGACCGGATTCTCCTTCTCCATGCCTTGGCCGTGATTCGCCCCGAAGGCGTAGAAGTCATGCTTGCCCAGCAGCAGCTTGGCGGCTTGCCGCATCAGCTTCACGTCGACGGTCTTGTTGCCCAGTCCGAGGCAATAGCGGGCTTCCCAGGGAGGGGGATAGCCGTCGCAGATCTCGTAGCGGTAGCGCTTGCCGTTGGCGTGCCAGCGGCAGTGGAAGCCGGGCGCGACCCGCTGCAAGTGCGTCACGAGGATGCCGTTCTGCTCGCAGGAGTTGATGGCGTGCACGAGGTAGCTGCACGGGTGCGGCCAGAAGGCGTCGAAGTGGAAGCGCTGCCCGACGCTATGGACGCCGGAGTCGGTGCGGCCGCTGCCATGGATGTCGATCGGCGTCTTGAGGATGCGCGACAGGCGTTCCTCGAGCTCGCCTTCGATCGAGAGGCGGCCGTTCTGCACCTGCCAGCCGATGTGGTCGGTGCCGTCGTAAGCCACGGTCGCGAGGAAGCGTTGGAGCTTCGGCGTGAACGGCTTCTTGGGCTTCGCAGGAGGCATGTCAGGCGCCGATGCCTCGGCTGTTGAGGAAGTCCTGGAGCAGCACCGCGGCGGCGCGGGAATCGCGTTCGCCGGTCCTGGCCTGCTGCTTACGCTCATGGGCCGAGCGGGCCTTGCGTCCGCCCAGCTCGTCGGCCGCCTGGCTCGTCAGGGCTTCGTCGACTTTCTCGACGGGAAGGCCGAAACGGCGGGTCAGTTCGTCGGCGAACGCATCGACTTCGTCGCAGCGCTTCGTCCTTTCGCCTTCGACCGAAAGAGGGTAGCCCAGCACGAGGAGGGTCACCTTGAGGCGGGTGATCTCCTTGCCGATCTGGGCGAAGCGTTCCTCGGCGCTCTCGGCGACCGCCGCGGGCAGGGGGAAGGCGAAGCCCAACTCATCGGCATGGCTGAGCCCGACCCGTCGGGAGCCGTAATCGATGCCGAGGAAGACCTGTGCCACGCGGCCAAGTTGGGCTACCTTGGACGAATATTCAATCCGACACGTGGAAGGGGCGGTTTGACACCGCTCGCCGCGGGGGTTCGACTGTCCGCATGTCCGCGGACCAGCGCCTCAGCGACCACGAGAGGGCCTTGTACTCCCGGCAGATTCGTCTGCCCGGGGTAGGGGAGTCCGGACAACTGCGCCTCCGCGAGGCCAAGGTGCTGATCCTGGGCGCCGGCGGCCTTGGGTCACCGGTCGGTCTGTATCTGGCCGCGGCCGGCGTCGGCCAGATCGGCGTCGCCGACCCCGATAAGGTCGAAGTCTCCAACCTGCACCGCCAGATCGTCCACGGATTCGACACCTTGGGGCTCCCGAAGACCGTTTCCGCGGCCGAGGCCCTCGGCGAAATCAATCCGGGCCTGAAGGTCGCCTTGCACCCGGAGGGCTTCACCGTCGAGAACGCCGCCGACCTCGTCGCGCGTTACGACCTGGTCATCGACGGGACCGATAATTTCGCGACCCGCTTCCTCGCCGCCGACGCTTGCGTGCTGGGCCGACGTCCTTTGGTCCATGGCAGCGTCCTCCGTTC
>JBEDDU010000323.1:0-2599 GCA_041176065.1 Verrucomicrobiota bacterium
TCGAGACGGACGGCGAGTCGGTCCGAGAAACCAAGCAGCAGGCAACGGCGGATCGCCGCGGGGTCGGCGACGCGGTCGCTGACCGGAAGCCCCTGCCCTTCGGCGAGGCGCAGGAACTGACGCGCCGCCTGATCGGCCTGACGCGCCGCCTGGCCGTGCACGCCGAAACGATCGCAGGCGTCGGCGTCGAACTTCATCTCCACTGCCCGCTGCAGCAACGCCAGCCGCGGGAAGAAATCCGAGCCGTCTTCCTGTTCCACGGAATCGCGGGCGTTCTCCGTCCGGTCGTCGACCTTGCGGAAGAGGATGTCACGGCCTTGGGCGAGGCCGGCGATACGGCAGACCTCATAGACGCAATCCAGGTCGCCCGCCGCGAGGAGCATGCGCGCGTAACGCGGGTGAGCCGGGAAGACCGACATCCGACGACCGAGGGGCGTGAGCTTGCCTTGGGCGTCGACGGCGCCGAGGTCCGCAAGGACGGTCAGCGCACGCTGCAAGGCCTTGTCGTCTGGCTTCTCATACCAGGGGAAGGTCGCGGCTTCGCCCCAGCCTGAGGAGAGCAGCAAGAGGATCGTCTCCGAGAGGTCGACGCGCTTGATCTCCGGGACTTCGCGGAGCGGCCGGGCTTCGTGGTCGGTCTGCGACCACAGGCGGATGCAACGTCCGGGGCCGGTGCGGCCGGCGCGACCGGCGCGCTGTTCGGCAGAAGCCTGCGAGACGGGCTCGACCAGCAAGGTGTCGATGCCGCGGTGCGGGTCGAAGCGGGCGATGCGGGCGAGGCCGGCGTCGACCACCGCGCGTACGCCGGGGATCGTGAGCGAAGTCTCGGCCACGTTGGTCGCGACGATAACCTTGCGGCCGGGGCTCGGCTTGACGGCCCGGTCCTGTTCCTCGGGCGGCAGTTCGCCGTAGAGCGGCAGGATGTCGACGCCGCCGGACTCAGGCAGATTACGCACCGCCCCGATCGTCCGCATGATCTCGTAGGACCCCGGCATGAAGACGAGCACGTCGCCTTCGCTTTCCTCGCGCAGCACGCGGCGGACCTGTTCGGCCGCGGCGTCCCAGATCGGCCGGGTGGAGTTGCGCGGCAGGTGCGTGTATTCGACCTGCACCGGATAGGCGCGGCCGTCGGCGGCCAAGGTCTCGGCCGAACCGAGCCACTTCGCCACGCCCTCGGTGTCGAGCGTCGCGGACATCGCCATGATCAGCAGGTCGGGACGATGCGTCTCCTGGAGGCGACGGGCCAGGGCGAGGGCCACGTCGGAGTGCAGGTTACGCTCGTGGAATTCGTCGAAGACCACCGCGCCGACGCCCTTGAGTTCCGGATCGGAGGCCATCTGCCGGAGCAGAAGGGCCTCGGTCACGAACTTGATGCGCGTCTGGGCGGACTCGACGCGCTCGAAGCGGATCTGGTAACCCACCTCGCCGCCGAGTTTCACGCCGCGCTCTTGCGCGATGCGCGCGGCGAGCAGGCGGGCCGCGATTCGACGAGGCTGCAGCACGACGATCTGGCCTTGCACCAGGTTCAGGTCCAGGAGCATCTGGGGGATGCGCGTCGACTTGCCCGAGCCCGTGGGCGCGCGGAGCACCAGCCGGCGGACGCGACCGCAGGCGGCGACAAGGCCGTCCTGCAGCGCATCGATGGGCAGAGGGTGCTTCATGGGACGTCGAGGGAGATCAGGCGGGCGCTCGCCCTGCCCTGTCGCACCGTAATCCGCGCCAACGTCACGGGAAGGTTAAAGCGTCGCGGGCCGGCGCTGCCCGGATTGAGCCGCAACACCGGGCCGTCCTGCTCGATCTTCGGGACGTGCGTGTGCCCCGTGATCACGATGTCCGGCCGGAACGCGGCCTCATCGACCCGCAGATGTCCGTGATGCACCAAGACGCGCAGGCCCGCGACAGCGTGCAGGGACGTCAGCGGGAGCGAGTCATCATCGTCGCAATTACCCGCGACGGCGTGACACGGCGCAATTTCGGCGAGCTGCGGGATGATCAGCGGGCCGCAGACATCGCCGGCGTGGAAGATGACGTCGCAACCTTCCAGGGCCAGGATGGCCTCGGCGCGCAACCGGCCATGGGTGTCGGAGATGACGCCGATCTCGAACGTATGCTCCACGGTCAGAGCGGGCGGCGCAGCTTACCGGCCGGGATCGGACGCAGGGCCGTGAAGTCGGCGCCGATGGTCGACTTGAGCTTCTCCTTCAGGCCTGCGGGCAACGACTCGACCGCTTCGATGAAGTCCTTCTCGCCGGGGAACGCGGTCTTGCCCACCTCCGCGACCGGCAGGTCGGCCAGGGCGGATTCCGGGAAGACGAAGTCGGCGCGTCGGTCGGAGCTCGCGGCTTCGGCCTCAGCGGCGTCGACGTCGAGCGGCGGGAGGGATTCCTCCAGGTTGCGGGTGTCCTCGACGGGCACGTCGACGAAACGGGAAGGCGAGGCGACGACGGCGACCGGGCGCTCCTCGGTCGTGACGACAGGAGCGGCAGGGGCGGCCGCGGCCTCAGGTGCCGCCGGCGCGGTCCTTATTTTTTTTTGGCCGGGCTCCCGAGGGAGACCAGCTGCGGCGGCGGCGATGTCTTTGATGAGGAGGTCTATCGAC
>JBEDDU010000324.1:0-3676 GCA_041176065.1 Verrucomicrobiota bacterium
TGGATCAGCTCCCCCTACGATGAGACCGCCAAGGACCGCCCGGTCATCACGGAAGGCCTTGATTGGCTCGACGCCGAGTCTCAGCGACGCTTCCAGAAGGATTTCGCCGACCTGGCCGAACCGCAGAAATGCGCGATCGCCGACGACATCTGCGGCAAGACCGCGGTGAAGAAGGAGTTCAAGTCGGCCCAGAACTTCTTCAACCGCTTCCGCTACCTCGCCGCCAGCGGGTACTACACCACGCCGCAGGGCTGGAAGGACATCGGCTACGTGGGCAACGTCCCGATGGTCGACTTCCCGGGCCCGACGCCTGAAGCGCTGAAGCATCTGGGATTGGCCTGAGTCTGGAGGGCCGGAGGCCCTGAGGTTACGAGGACCGGAGGTCGAAAAACCTTCGGTCTTTTTGTTTATTCAGGCCGCCGAATGGTGGCCTGCAGGTAGGGTCACGACTAAGTCGTGACCTAGGGCGTGACGTAGTCCCGCCCCTACCAGACGTTCACCATCCGGCGAACGTTGTCATTTGGAGTTGGAACAATCCTCCTGTCGGATTGCCTAACAGCCAACCCCATGAAGCGACTGACTTCCTTGCTTTGGCTGATTCTCGGAGCCTGCGGGCTTTCCGCCGCGACGACTCCATTGTTCGACGGCAAGAGCCTGGCCGGCTGGGACGGCGACCCCAAGGTCTGGCGCGTCGAGGATGGCGCGATCGTCGGCGGCTCGCTGCAGGGCAATCCGCGCAACGAGTTCCTGACCACCAAGCGCAGTTTCTTCAACTTCCGGCTGAAGTTCGAATACAAGCTCGTCGGCACCGAAGGGTTCGTGAACGGGGGCGTCCAATTCCGCAGTCTCCGGGCGACCAATCCTCCGAACGAGATGATCGGGTATCAGGCCGACATCGGCGCCGGCTACACGGGGTCGCTTTACGACGAATCCCGCCGCAAGAAGGTCCTCGCCAAGGTCGGTACGGGCGTCGGTTCCCAAGGGGTGAAGAGCGAGGCGGAACTGAAGGCGTTGGAGAAGGCGGGCGAGTGGAACACCTATGAGGTCGTCGCCATCGGTCCGCGCGTCATGATTTACCTCAACGGACGCAACACCGTCGATTACACTGAGACTGATCCGTCCATCGATGACGCCTACGGGCTCATCGGCCTCCAGATCCACGGCAACTGCAAGGCCGAGATCCGTTTCCGGAACATCACCATCGATCCGATGACCGACGTGCCGGTCACGACCCGCGAGGAGGTGCTGAATCGATTCGGTGAACCCAAGGCTTCCTGGACGCCCCCGTCGCCGTTCAAAGACGGCAAGTTCGGCCTCGGGCAGGACGAAGTCGTCGTCTTCATCGGCCAGGAGAACCTCGTCCGCGAAGCCAAGGCCGGAGAGATCGAGCAACGCCTGGCCTTGGCTTATGCGGACAAGAGCCCCGTCTTCCGCTCGATGGCCTGGGAGGCGGACACCGTGCATGAGCAGTGGCGCGACCTTAACTTCGGTCCTTGGAAGGGACAGCTCGAGACGGTCGGCGCGACCACGCTCATCCTGCAGTTTGGACAGGCCGAGGCGCTGCAAGGCGCGGCAGGTCTGGCCAAGTTCAAGTCAGACACCCATCGCCTGCTGGACGAGTTCACGCGCCACACCCCGCGCATCCTGCTGTTGTCTCCGGTGGGGTTCATGCCTTCGAGCCGTCCGCCGGACCTGACCACGCCCGAGCGTCGTCAGGATCTGGCTGCTTACGCCTCCGCGGTGGCGGACATCGCCCGGCAGCGCGGCCTGCCTTATGTCGACCTGACCGAGTCGACGCGTGGCGAAGAATCCGCCGATGGCATGCATCTCTCGCCGGTGGGATTGTCCAAGGTCGGCCAGGCGGTGGCACGTTCTTTGGGGCTGCCAGAACCCCTTCATCTCCAGGCCGAACTACGTACGGCGATCGTCGAGAAGAACCGTCTTTGGGCCGATTGCTGGCGGCCGGCGAACTGGTCGTTCGTGTATGGCGACCGTATTTCGCAGAACTACGGCAAGGGCTTCGGCCCCGTGCCTTCGCTGAAGCAGAACTTCGAAGCCTATAAGCCCTTGGTCGCGTCCTGGGATCGACACATCCAGACCTTGGCCCGAGGTGAGAAGTCGGCAGCCCCTGCGCCTCAGGCCGGTCCGGCCATCGCCACCGAGAAGGTCATGACCGCGGCCGAGGAACAGGCCACCTTCAAGGTCGCCGAGGGTTTCGAAGTGAACCTCTTCGCCGACGAGCATCTCGGCGTCGCCAAGCCCACCCAGATGGCCTGGGACGCCAAGGGGCGTCTCTACGTCTGCTGCTCGCCGACCTATCCTCAGTCCGTGCCCGGCGTGAAGCCGAGGGACTACATCCTGCGTCTCGAGGACACCGACGGCGACGGCAAGGCGGACAAGTCGGTCCGCTTCGCCGAAGGCCTCACGATGGTTCAGGGCGTCGAGCCGTTTATGGAGGATGGGAAGTCCGCCGTCATCTTCGTCTGCGACTTCGATCGCCTGCTCTTGCTGGCCGATTACGATGGCGACGGCAAGGCCGATCCCGAGAAGACCGTCGTGGTGATGTCGGGCTTCGGCGTAGGTGATACGCATCAGCTCGTGAACTCGATCAGTCACGGGCCGGACGGTACGTTGTGGATGAGCCAGGGCTTGCATGCGATCACCAAGGTCGAGACGCCTCGTGGGATCGTCAGCCTGCCTAAGTCGGGCCTGATGCGCTATGACCTCAAGCGCCAGCGGCTCCAGCCGTTCTTCCAGTATGGCAAGGCCGGGCATAACTGCTGGGGAGTGGCCTTTGACGACTATTTCCAGCCGTTCCATAAGAGCGGCGACCGCGTGGCCGGGTATTACAGCCTGCCTGGTCTCGGCGCCATCGAGACCCCCGACGAATATGCCGGGACGCATTCCCTGTTCGATTCACCATTGAAGTCCACCTCCGTAGAGATCGTCGGCACCAAGGCCATGCCGCCCGAATTGCAGGGCGCCGGTTTCATCGGCGGTTACTACGGCAACACCTTGGATCTGCATCGCTTCGTGGACGACGGTGCGGGCTTCAAGACCGAGCGCATCGTCAGCCCCATCATCTCGAGCAGCAAGGCGTTCCGACCCGTGGACGTCTCGGTCGGGCCTGACGGCGCCTTGTATGCCTGTGACTGGTTCAATGCCGTCATCGGTCATTACCAGGCCAGCTATGCGGACCCGCGTCGCGATCGCTCGCACGGACGCATCTGGCGCATCACCGCCAAGGGAATTCCGACGGTCAAGCAGCCGGAACTCGTTTCGATGTCCGAAGCCGATTTGTTCGCCCAGCTCGGTTCGCCTGAACGTTGGACGCGCTACCAGGCCCGTCGCCTTCTGTTCCAGCGTCCGACCGGCAAGGTGGCCGTCGCTGCCGATGAGTTCATTGGCAAAGAACGTCCGGAGGTACAGCTGCTTGAGGTCCTCGGCGTTCTCCAGTCGCACGCCCTCGTTCGTCCGGGGCTGCTCGACAGGCTGCAGGCTTCCGCCGATTTCCGGATTCGCGCCTATGCCGCACGTGTGTCAGGCGAATGGGCGATCCGTCTGCCTGATGCGCAGGCTAGGTTGGCTAAGGCCGTCGCCGATGCCCATCCGCGTGTCCGCCTCGAGGCCGTTGTCGCCCTGAGCCATGTCGGCGGCAGTGAATCCTTGCGGACCG
>JBEDDU010000325.1:0-5568 GCA_041176065.1 Verrucomicrobiota bacterium
TCGGACCCATGCTCCAGTTCGGGTGCTTGAGCGCCTGGCCGAGGGTGACGTGCCGGAGGTCGGCGAGCGGCGTGTCGCGGAAGGCGCCGCCCGAAGCGGTGAGCACGAGGCGGGCGATGTCGCCCTTGGGTTTGTCGCGCAGCAGCTGGTGGATCGCGTTGTGCTCGCTGTCGACCGGCAGCAGGCGCGCGCCGGAGACGCGGGCCGCTTCCGTGACGAACTTGCCGGCGAGCACGAGCAGTTCCTTGCTCGCGAGGGCGACGTCCTTCTTCGCTTGGAGCGCGGCGAGCGTCGGCGCGAGGCCGGCGGTGCCGACGACGGCGGAGACGACCATCGAGACCTCGGGGAGGCAGGCGACTTCGGTCAGGCCGGCGGTGCCTTCGAGGATGCGGGTGCCGGCGGGGAAGGCGCCGGAAGCACGGGCTTCGGCGGCGGCGGCCGGGTCGGCCAGGGCGATGACACCGACTCCGAATTCCTTGGCCGGTGCGACGAGCTCGCGCCAGCGCGAGTGGGCGGCCAGTCCGGCGATGCGCAGGCGGGACGGGTGGGCCCGCACGACGCTCAGGGTGGTCGTGCCGATGGAGCCGGTGGCTCCGAGGATGGCGATGGCCCGGACGTGCATGCGGCGTGGGTGCATCGAGGCAACCCCGCCGGGCCAAGGTGGCAAGCAGTTTGGGCTGCCCGGGGCTTTTCGCCGTTCGACGCTTGTCTCTTTCGTCGGGATAGGTTGCCTGTCCGCATGGCCACTCAGCCTCAGGACCTCACCGGGCTCTCCCACCTCGGGAACACCCAGAACAAGCCCCAGCAGACGCTGGAGACCTTCCCGAACCGCAACGCGGGCCGGAACTATACGGTCGAACTCACGACGGACGAGTTCACCTGCCTGTGCCCGGCGACCGGCCAGCCCGACTTCGCCAAGATCACGATCCGCTACGTGCCGGGTCCGCGCATCGTGGAGTCGAAGTCCCTCAAGCTCTACTACTGGAGCTACCGCCAGCAGGGCATGTTCCACGAACACCTGACCAACAAGATCCTCGACGACCTCGTCGCGGCCCTCGATCCGGTCTGGTGCCAGGTCACCGGCGCCTTCGGCGTCCGCGGCGGCATCGGCATCACGGTGCGCGCCGAGCACGGCAAGCAGCCGCAGCCGTGAAGCGTCGCCCCGTCCAGCCGGACGACGGGGAACCGACGGATTGGCCGGGCTCGGCCCAGGTCTCTGACTTCCTGACGCGTCAGCTCGCGGGACGTCGGCTGGCCGCGCGTTCGTGCCTGACCTACGGGCGTTCGCTCAAGGGTTTCGCGCTGTGGATGAAGTCCAACGGCGGCTGGGACGGCGATTGGTCCAAGCTCTCCGCGCGCAACCTGCGCGACTTCGTGATCGAGCGCCAAGGCACGCATGACCGCCGGTCGGTGCACAACCAGGTCTCGGCCCTCCGCGCCTTCCTCGCCGATCTCCGCGAGCGCGGCGGCATCGCCACCACGCCGGCCGCCGGCCTCGTCCTGCCCAAGCTGCCGAAGTCGTTGCCGAAGTTCCTCACCGAGGCGCAGGCCGACGCGTTGCTGGACGCCGCGGAAGATTCCGCGAAGGACGACCCGCAGGAGACCGCGCGCGACCTGGCGGTCCTCGAACTGCTCTACGGCGGCGGCCTCCGCGTGTCCGAACTCTGCGGCCTCGACGGCGGCGACCTCGACCTCGGCTCCGGCCTCGTGCGCCTGATGGGCAAAGGCTCGAAGGAACGCGTCGTGCCCGTCGGCGACGCCGCCGTGGAGGCCGTGAAGGCCTATCTCGCCCTGCGCGGCGCGCCCGCCCGCGGCGAACCGCTGCTGCTCGCCGCCCGCGGCGGACGACTCCATCCGCGCGCGGTCCAGCTGATGCTGAAGCGCAAGCTCGCGGTCGCCGGCCTGCCGGCGGACCTCACGCCGCACAAGCTGCGCCACGCCTGCGCGACGCACCTGCTCTCCAACGGCGCCGACCTTCGTCTCGTCCAGGAGCAGCTCGGCCACTCGTCCCTTTCGACCACGCAGATCTACACGCACCTCAGCGTCGCCAAGCTCCGCGAGGTCCATCGCAAGTCGCACCCGCGGGCCTGAGCCGCTGATTCGCCTCGCCTCTGCGGGGCGGCCGGAACATCGTGCCGCGTGCTCGTCGAAGCCGCCCAAGCGAAGCTGAACCTCTCGCTGGCCATCACCGGCCGGAGGGCGGACGGCTTCCATGAACTCGTCAGCCTCGTGGCGCCGGTCGCGCTCGCCGACACCCTCACGCTCGAAGTCGGCCGCCCGCTCGCCCTCACGTGCGACGACCCGGCGTTGCCTGCCGACGGCACGAACCTCGTGCTCAAGGCCGCGGCCGCCTACGCGCGTCGCCGTCCGTCCGCGCCGACCGGCCATTTCCATCTCAGCAAGAAGGTGCCGCATGGCGCCGGACTCGGCGGGGGCAGCGCCGACGCCGCCGCGGCGCTGCGTCTGCTCGACCGCGCATCGGGCGATCCGCTCGGATCCGCGGCGCTTGAAGCGCTCGCGGCGGAAGTCGGTTCCGACTGTCCTTTCTTCGTGCGCGGTCAGGCCGCGGTCATGCGGGGCAGGGGAGAGCGCCTGACGGTCCTGCCGGACGCCGCCCGCGCCGCCTTGGCCGGCCGCAAGGTCGTCCTCGCGAAGCCGCCTTTCGGCGTGCCCACCCCTGAAGCCTACGGCTTGCTCGCCAAGGCTGGGAAATATCGCCCGGCGACCCAAGCCGAGGCCGAACTCGCGGCATGGATCGGAAGCCCCTCCGCCGATCCCGCCGGGCTGGGCAACGACCTGGCCGCTCCCGTCTTCGCCAAATATGTTGCCCTGCCGGCCGGACTGGCGTCGCTCCACCGCGTCACCGGGGCGGAATGGCATATGACCGGCAGCGGCAGCGCCTGTTTCGCCTGGGTGAAAGACGGTTTCGACCAAGCCGGCTTGCGCGCGGACGTCCACAGGGTCTGGGGTGCCGGGGCTTGGGTGGCGGAGACCGTTATTTCGGCTTAGTTTCGGCTTTACTGTCGGCCATCGGGTCGCCAAGTTGCGATTCACTATCACCCATGGGAAGCCTCAAGAAGAAGCGTCGTCTGAAGATGAACAAGCACAAGCGCCGCAAGCGCTCGAAGGAAAATCGCCATAAGAAGCGTCTCTGGGGCTGATTGACCCCACCTTCGGTCCGATCCGGGCGGCTCAAAAGGCCGCCCGGCTCTTTTTCGGGCTTGCTCCGACCTGGCCCGTTCCCAAACCTCAACCTTCCAACCGACTCAGACCATGCCCCGCGAAATCGTCATCATTGAATGCACCGAAGCCCGTAAGGAGGGCAAGCGCCCTTCCCGTTACATGACCACCCGTAACAAGAAGCTTTCCCAGGAGAAGGTGGAGCTCAAGAAGTACAACCCCTCCATGCGCCGTCACACGCTGCATAAGGAGATCAAGGGCTAAGCTTCCGAGCCTCCTCAGCCAGAAGGGCCGGCCGCAGCGATGCGGGCTGGCCCTTCTGTTTGGCAGGCGAAGAGGGAGACTCCTCAGGCAGGCTTGCCGCTCCGGCGCAGCTGACGCCAGCGCGCGCGGTGGTGACGGGTCCAATCCAGCAGGGCGCGCTCGAAGCCGATGTCGCAGCCGGCCTTCTCGGATTCGATCCACTTGTGACGGAGGATTTCCTCACGCTCCGCGAGGAACTCCGCGTAAAGCGACGAACGCGCGGCCAGGTCGGCGGCGGGCGGCGTTTCGGACGACTCTTCACTCATGCTGGTCATGTTTTGAGGAAAATATGACGACGTGGCAAGCCGGAGGCTCGCCCGGATTTTTAAGACGCCTTTTGCAGGCCGTTGAGGACCGTCAGGCCGATGGAGCGGAAGACGCGGGCAGGATTGCCGTCCGGGTGGCTGATCACCACGGGGATGCCATGGTCGCCGCCCTGCCGGATGGCCGGGTCGAGCGGGACTTCGCCCAGCAGGATTGAATCCAGGGCCGTGGCGACCTTGAGGCCGCCGCCTTGGCCGAAAAGGTACTGGCGGGAGCCGTCCGCGCCCTCCAGGAAGCTCATGTTCTCGGCCACGCCGAGGATGGGGACGCCGACCTTGGCGAACATCGCGGCGCCGCGGAGGGCCACCGAGACCGCGGCGGTCTGGGGGGTGGTCACGATGATGGCGCCGCTGAGGGCCATCGACTGGGCGATCGAGAGCTGGGCGTCGCCCGTGCCGGGAGGGAGGTCGATCAGCAGCACGTCCAGTTCGCCCCAGCGCACGTTCGAGGCGAACTGCGAGATCGTCTTCATGATCATCGGGCCGCGCCAGACCACCGGGGCGTCGGCGTCGATGAGCAGGCCCATGGACATCACCTTCACGCCGAAATTCTCCAGCGGGATGAGGGTGTCGCCTTCCAGCATCGGCCGGGCGTTGACCCCGATCATCAGGGGGACCGAAGGCCCGTAGATGTCACAGTCCATGAGGCCGACCCGGCCGGGGCGACCCCGCTCGGCGAGGTCGCGGGCGAGGGCGCAGGCCAGGTTGACGGCGAAGGTGGACTTGCCGACCCCGCCCTTGCCGCTGGCGACGGCTATGATGTGCTTCACCTGGCCGTCGCCGGCGTCGGCGGGCAGCTTGGCGGCGGTCGTCGGGGCGGCGGCCGCGGGGGCGCCTTTCGGGACGGTGACGGTGATGGCGATCTCGGGCCGGCGGGCGCCGAGGCCCGTCAGCACGGCCTCGATGTCGGCGTAGAGCTTCTTCGGGACCTCGGGATCGGCGCTGGTCACGGCCAGGCCGACGCTCACCTTGCCGTCGAGGGTCACCTCGATGCCCTTGACGAGGCCGAACGAGACGATGTCCCGGCTGTAGCCGGGATAGCGGACCTGGCCGAGGGCCTTCTGGACGGATTCCTTATCGAGCGGCATCAGCGGGATTGAACTCCCCGCCCCACCTAGGTCAAACTGCTATCAGCCTAATCCCTTTATCCGATGCGTCTCCTCGTCCTGCTCGCCGCCTGCCTCTCCGTCGCCACTGCTCCGCTCTTCGGCCAGAAGGTCGTGGTCAACGATGACATCGCCGCGCTCGCCGCCAAGGGCGTCGTCGCCGTCGCCATCGTCTCCGACGACGCCACGCTCGGGAGCCTCGTGCAGTTCGCGCTCTCCGCGCACGGCGCGATCCAGGTCTCGCCGACATCCTCCGTCAAGCTCCGCATCGGCCGCACCGCGAACACCGCGGTCGTCGCCTGCGACAGCCCCGCCTACGCTTTCACGGCCAACGTCGAGGCCCGCGACGAAGACCAGCTCGCGCTGAAGGTCGCCGACGCCGCGGTCGTCGGGCTCGGCCGCCGCTGGCAGCTCAAGCCGCTCTACGCCGACACCAAGGTCACGTTCGTCTCGCGTTACACCGGCCACGCCGAGATCTACGTCACCAACCTCGCCCGCTCCAAGACGCTCCGTCTCACGAATTACCGCAACACCTCCTACGGTCCGCGCTGGTCGGCCGACGGCACGCGCGTCTATTTCATCTCGTCCTTCCGTTCCAACTTCCCCGAGATCTTCTCGACCAACGGCATCGGCGAGGCCGCCAAGGTCATCGTGAA
>JBEDDU010000326.1:0-4953 GCA_041176065.1 Verrucomicrobiota bacterium
GAGATTCTATGCACGAAATGGTCAACGGCGGGCTCGGAGAGCCACGCCCTACCATGCCCATAGACAGGTGATTGCCTGGGGACATGAGTCCGCTGGCTTGCCATCAGAGCCAACGGAACGACACTCGCCCTATCCCATGAAACCGCTCCTGCCCTTCCTCGCCCTCCTGACGACGATCACGCAGGCAGCAGCTGCCGAACCGACCCCGCTCACGCTGACGGCTTCGCAGCTGACGATCGCGACCGGCAAACCGTCCCTGGTCACGATGACGGACGGGGCGAGCCACCTTCCGGTCTGGTCCCTTTCCGGCGGCACCGAGGGCCAGTCCGTCGCGGGCTTGGTCAACCTGCCTGCCGATTGCGCCGCCGTGAAGGTCGAAATCGTGGTCACCACCAATGAACCTTCGAATGAAGCCGGCGCCGAAGATGTCTACCGCGTCCATCTCTCGCAGATGCTCGAGAACGCCACGTTAGGTGAGCGGTACATCGGCAACCCGGTCCGCACCCTCGTGCCGGCCAAACCGTTCGTCACCCGTACCATCGTGCTGGAGTCCTATCATCGCGTCATCGCGGGCGCCCCGCTGAACGTCCGTATCCAGCGCGAGCCGAAGGATCCCGCCAACACCTTCAAGCGTCCGACCGGCCTTGCGATGGTCAAGGTCACTCCCCTGCCCGCCACGCCCAAGCCCTTCCTCGTGGAAGACGTCAAAGGCTATAACTCCTGGCCGATGATGCAGGCGATCGGCGATAAGCTGGTCTGCGTCTACAGCCGCGGCTCGGGCCACACGATCGGGGAAGACGCCCGGGTGACCTACGCCCGCACCTCTGCGGACCTTGGTCGCACCTGGACGCCCGAGACGGTCGTGGCGAACACCCCCGGCTTCGGCGAAGTCCCTGTCGGCAAAGGCCTGGATGCCGACGGCGCCGCCCTCTTCTGGATCCGCCGGGTCGGCAAGGAATGGCTGCAGGACCTTTATCGCACGACGGATGGCCTGAACTTCAAACTGGTCACCACTCCGAAGCTCACTCCGGCGCCGGTGCAGATCACTGACGTCTTCACGGTTCCGAAGGTCGGGCTGATGTGCCTCTGGTTCTCCGGCGGCTATGCGGACGGCAATGACCACGCATGGGGCACTCTGACCAGCGCCGATAACGGCCAGACTTGGAAACAGACGACCATCGAAAGCGGACTCACCAAGGCCGAGTGGCCGACCGAGCCCTCGGCGGTCTACCTCGGCGACGGCAAGATTCTCGCCATCGGACGCTGCGAAGTCTGGGGCGGTGGCACGACGGCCCGCTCCCAGCATCAACTGACCTCCACCGACTACGGCGTGACCTGGAAGAAAGCCCAGACGAACATCGGCGAAGTCATGGGCTCCACGCCCAGCCTCGTGCTCGACGCCAAGACCGGCCTCGTCAGCAACTACTACTACCAGCGAGGCAAGGGAGGTATCCTCCGCCGTCGAGTCGTCGATCCCGCCTACATCTTCGAGCGCCCGCTCAGCTGGCCGACCTCCGAAGCCATCGCCGTCGGCAGCGAAGACCCCACCGAAGCAGGAAACATCAACGCGACCTTCATCAAGGACACCCACTTCCTCGCTTTCTATTCCGGCCACTCATCCAACACCGCGGTGTTCGTGACCGAGGTCGCGGCACCAAGCAAGAAGTAGGTAATAGCGGTTAGCGGAAAGCGGTTGGCGGATAGATACTGAACCACTCAAAGGGAAACCGGAGACCGGATGATTGGCTGGGGTGCATTAACCCCCGCATCCTTCCCGGTTTCCGGTCTCCCGTTGAGCCCTGTCTCTCCCCGTGTCCCCGTGTCACCATGCCCACGTGCCCCCTTGATCGCATCCACTAGCCCTAGCCCCGGCCCTATCCCTGGCCCTAAAACCATCCTTTATCATCCATCCCTCATCCTCCATCTTCCCCGTCATGCCCTCCCGCAAATCCCCCTGGATCGACGTGACCATCCCGTACGCGAATGGTATGCACACCTGGCCGGGTAATCCGCCGACGGTGATCAAACCGCATGCGGCGCTCGCCAAGGGTGACGTCTGCAACGTGTCGGTCTTCAACCTGAACACGCACGCGGGCACGCACATGGACTCGCCTTGGCACTTCCTCAAAGGCCTCGGCACGATGGATGACCTGCCGTTCGAGGCCGTCATCGGACCCTGCCGCGTCGTCGGGATCAAGGACCGGGAATCCATCAAGCCCGCCGAGCTGGCCAAGCTGAAGCTCAAGAAGGGCGAGCGCATCCTCTTCCGCACCCGCAACTCGAAGGTCAGCTGGAAGAAGAAGTCCTTCGACAAGGACTTCGTCTACGTCTCCAAGGAAGCCGCGCGATATCTCGTCGACAAAGGCGTCCGCACCGTGGGCATCGATTACTTCAGCGTCGGCGGCTTCTACAAGGACGCCGTGCCGACCCACCACATCCTGCTGGGCAAGAAGGTCTGGATCATCGAAGGCCTCAACCTCGCGAAGGCCAAGCCCGGCCGCTACGAGATGATCTGCCTGCCGATCCGCATCGCCCAGGGCGACGGCGCTCCCTGCCGCTGCATCCTGCGCCCGCTTCGGCGAGGTTAGCCCTTGCGCCCGCGCGCGAACGCCGAAGGCGTCACGCCCACGTGCCGACGGAACTGGGCCGTGAAGCTGCTCTGGTCGCAGAAACCGAGGCGCATCGACAGCGCACCCAGCTTTTCCTTGCCCGCCCGGATGCTTTCACAGGCGGCCCGGATGCGGCACTTCATCCAATAATCGCGGGGCGACAATCCCAGCGCGTCCGTGAAGCGACGCTGGAGCTGCCGGACCGAAAGCCCGCAGGCGTCCGCCAGGACCTGGGCCGAGGGATACTCCAGCAGGTTCTCCTGCAGCATCTTGGTCGCGGGACCGATCTTGACGTTCAGCGACGCGACGGGCGCCTGGCCCATGCAGACGCGGGAGATGCCGAGGATGCCGATGATCTCGCCTTTGCGATTGCGCACGGGATATTTGCTCGTGACGTGCCAGTCCGGCAGGCCGACCGCGTCGAGGCAGATTTCGATCTTGTCCAAGACGGGCTTGCCCGTGCGATAGACAATCGCGTCATCCGCGAGATACGCCTCCGCCATCGCGCCCGGCGTGAGGTCCTGGTCCGTCTTGAAGAGCATTTCCCACGCTTCATGGAAACCATGGCGGGTCGTCCAGAGCCCGCTCGCGTAGAGATGCTCACCCCGGCGGTTCTTCAGGAAGCACAGGAAGCCGGGGAGCGAGTCGAAGATCGCCATGGTCTCGACGTCGATGACGACCTCACGGAGATAATCGCGCTGTCGCCCGAGAAGTTGCTCCCGGCTGTCCGTCGTTTTCGGCATAAACTTGTCGTCTCGGTATTAAAAATGAAAATGGGTGCTGACGGCCCGACCGAGGGCCTGTCATCATTGTTTAAAACCGAGAAAAGCCAAAGGTTCCACGCCGCCGTCAGAAACCCTCATCCATGAAGCCAGTTGTCCAAATCTCCCTAGACCTGACGAACATCGACGAAGCCCTGGAAACCGCCGCGATGGCCATGCGGGCGGGCGTGGACTGGCTGGAAGCCGGCACCCCGCTGATCCTCGCCGAGGGCCTCCATGGCGTCCGCGCCCTCCGCAAGGCCTTCCCCCACACCCCGATCGTCGCCGACCTGAAGACGATGGACGGCGGCTACCTCGAGGCCGAGATGATGGCCAAGGCGGGCGCCACCCACGTGGTGGTGATGGCCCGCGCCCACGAGGAGACCCTCAAGGTCATCGTGAAGGCCGGACGCGACCACGGCGCCAAGGTCATGGGCGACAATCTCGGTTGTCCGGACATGGTCGCCGGCGCCAAGCTCTGCGAAGACCTGGGCTGCGATTTCGTCATCCACCACATCGGCTACGACGAACGCCGGGGAATCGCCGCCCGCGGCCTGCGCATGCCCAGCCCGATGGACCAGCTCCGGGAAGTCGTCCAGGCGGTGAACGTGCCCGTCCAGGCCGTCGGCGGCCTCACCCTCGAGCAGGCCGTCCGTTGCCCGGAATACGGGGCCCCGCTCGTCGTCCTCGGCGCCCCGCTGACCATCGATGCCGACGCCTTCAAGACCGCCTCCGGCGACCTCGAATCCTCCCTGCGCCTGATCTGCCAGAAGGTCCACGCCTACGGTGACGTCAAAGTCGGCCGCTGAGCACTCCCCTAGCCCAAGCCCTAGCTCTAGCCCTAGCCCTTTTTTACGCATCATCCATCCATCATCCTCCATCTGCCTCTCTCATGAACTCCCCCGCCGTCGTAAACTTCGCCCCTGAAAAGGGCTCCGTCGAGATCCGCGAGATTGCCCGCCCGGTCATCGGCGAAGAAGACGTCCTGCTCGAGGTCGCCAACGTCGGCGTCTGCGGCAGCGACCTTCACCAGTGGACCGCCGACCACTCGTGGCCGGTCAACTACCCGGTCGTCCTCGGCCACGAATTCGCCGGCCGCATCGTCGAGCTCGGCAAGAAGGTCGAAGGCTGGAAGGAAGGCGACCGCGTGGTAAGCGAGACGGCCGCGATCATCTCGCAGAACAACCCCATGACCCGTCGCGGGCTCTACAACCTCGACCCGACCCGCAAGGGCTTCGGCTACGGGGTCAACGGCGCCATGACCAAATACGTCCGCGTCCCGCAGCGCATCCTGCACGCCGTGCCCGACGCCCTGCCCTTCGAACAGGCCTGCCTCACCGAGCCTTGCTGCGTCGCCTATAACGCCGTGGTGAAGAACGCCCGCATCGAACCCGGCGACCGTGTGGTCGTGCTCGGACCTGGCACGATCGGCATCCTCTGCGCCGCGATGGCCAAGCAGTGCGGCGCCCAGGTCGCCATCGTCGGCCTGTCGCAGGACGCCCATCGTCTCGCCATCGCCAAGCAGTATGGCTGCGAGGTCATCATCGGCGACGCCAAGCCCTGGGCCCAGCAGCGCGACGGCC